>SLLK01000357.1 GCA_007134115.1 Gammaproteobacteria bacterium
GTGCTGGAACTGGGTGCACCCATGTCCCGCGACACGCGACCGTGGCATGCGGAAATGTTCTTTGCCTCCATCATGAAGTTTGTGCGTACCTTGCTGGGCGAGGACGTCATGCTGGATGAGTTGCGTTTCAGACACGCGCGTCCTGATTACGCCGAGCGTTACGCTCCGTTCTTCGGTGTCCCGGTGACTTTCGGTCAGTCCCGGGATGCGCTGTTGTTTGACCCCGCATTGCTTGATGAGCCGCTGGAAGGTGATTATCCGGCGCTGCACAGTCAAGCCGAGTTCCTGGTGCGCCAGCGCATGGCCCGCCTGCATCGTCGTGAAGCGTTGACCGGGCGGGTGCGACGCGTACTCGCCGATAATCCGGCGTTATTGCGCGGTGGACTGGAAGAGCTGGCCGCTGCCCTCGCACTGGGACCACGCACCTTGCAACGCCGGCTGCGTGCCGAGGGGCAAAGCTTCGCCGGGCTCAAGGATGACGTCCGGCGGGAGCGGGCTCTGGCCCTGCTGGCCCGGGCGGGGGATGATATTGAGGCAATCAGCGAAGGGCTGGGTTTTTCCGATCGTCGCAGTTTTACGCGCGCGTTTCGCCGCTGGACCGGATCCACGCCACGGCGTTATCGCCGTGACAGTTTGCGGGCGGGATAATTTGATGGGCACCGTGTCCGTGCGGTTTGTCATCGTGCGGGTCGAGCCATCCCCTCAGTATGGTGTGGTCGATTCCGGTGGTGCCTTGCACAATGCCGGGGTAGACACTCATGCACTGACCTGAGTGTTACTTTCCGGTACCATGTCGGCTTTTCTGCGGACGCCGGCAGGTGTCCGCAGGCGACGCCGGTAACCGGTGCGGGCCGGCGGCTTGCGGCTTCAGTCCAGACATAGGGAACAGAACTATGACACAACGCGTTCAGGTGGGTGGTTTGCAGATTGCCCGGCAACTGCATGATCTGATTGAGCAAGAGGCCGCGCCGGGCACCGGCATCGAGCCGGCGGCATTCTGGCAGGCATTTGAAGACATTCTGAACGAGCTCGGTCCGCGCAATCGCGAGTTGCTGGCCCGACGTGATGAAATCCAGGCCAAGATTGACCAGTGGCATCAGGACCGCGCCGGCCAGCCGCACGATGCCGCTGCCTACAAGCAGTTCCTGCAGGATATCGGTTACCTGCTCCCTGAAGGCGGTGAGTTCGAGATCAGCACCACCAACGTGGACGATGAAATTGCCCATATCGCCGGTCCCCAGCTGGTGGTGCCGGTGATGAACGCACGTTTTGCCCTCAACGCGGCCAACGCGCGGTGGGGCAGTCTCTATGATGCGCTCTACGGCACCGATGTAATTCCGGAAACGCCCGGCGCGGAGAAGGGGTCGAGCTATAATCCCGGACGTGGCGCGCGGGTGATCGAGTATGCGCAGCGCTTCCTGGATGAGTGCCTGCCGCTGGCCGACGGCGTCTACGGTGATGCCGTGCAGTACAGCGTGAGCGACGGCCGGATGACGGTGGAACTCAAGGACGGCAAGCAGACAGGGCTCAAGGACCCGGGCTGTTTTGCCGGTTATGTCGGTGATGCTGCACGCCCCACGGGCTTGTTGCTAAGCAATAACGGCCTGCATCTGGAAATACAGATTGACCGTGAACATCCCATTGGCAAGGACGATCCGGCCGGTGTGAAGGATGTGCTGATGGAATCGGCCGTCACCGCCATCCAGGATTGCGAGGATTCGGTGGCCGCGGTGGACGCCGCCGACAAGGCGATTGTCTATCGCAACTGGCTGGGCCTGATGAAGGGCGATCTGGAAGAGAGCTTCGACAAGGGCGGCCGTCGCATGACGCGCGTGCTCAACCCGGATCGCGAGTACATCACTCCGGATGGCGGCAATCTTGCGCTGCCGGGGCGCAGCCTGATGCTGGTGCGCAACGTGGGTCATCTGATGACCAACGGCGCGGTGCTGGACAGTCACGGCGATGAAGTGCCTGAAGGTTTTCTTGACGGCATGGTGACTTCATTGATCGCCATGCACGATCTCAAGGGCCGTGGCAGCGTGCGTAACAGTCGTACCGGCAGTGTCTATATCGTCAAGCCCAAGATGCACGGTCCCGAAGAAGTCGCTTTTTGCGTGGAGCTGTTCGCGCGCATTGAGGATGCGCTGGGTCTGGCGCGCAATACGCTCAAGATCGGCATCATGGATGAAGAGCGTCGCACCACGGTGAATCTCAAGGAATGCATCCGCGCGGCCCGCGAACGGGTGATTTTCATCAACACCGGCTTCCTGGATCGCACCGGTGATGAAATCCATACCAGCATGGAAGCGGGGCCGGTGATCCGCAAGGAAGAGATGAAGGGGCAGCCCTGGATCAAGGCTTACGAGGACTGGAACGTGGATATCGGCCTGGAATGCGGACTCCGCGGTCGCGCGCAGATTGGCAAGGGGATGTGGCCCAAGCCGGACCTGATGGCGGACATGATGGAAGCCAAGATCGGTCATCCCATGGCCGGTGCCAGTTGCGCCTGGGTGCCGTCACCGACTGCGGCCACGTTGCATGCCATGCATTATCACAAGGTGGACGTGGCGCAGCGCCAGGAAGCGCTGGCCAGCCGTAAGCGGGCCAGCCTGGACGATATCCTGACCATCCCCTTGCTGGGCGAGCAGCGGCCCGCCGACGATCAGGTACAGCAGGAGCTGGACAACAACGCTCAGGGCATCCTGGGTTATGTCGTGCGCTGGATCGACCAGGGCGTGGGTTGTTCCAAGGTGCCGGATATCAATGACGTGGCGCTGATGGAAGACCGCGCCACCCTGCGTATTTCCAGTCAGCACATCGCCAACTGGCTGTATCACGGTATCTGCAGCGAGTCGCAGGTAATGGAAACGCTCAAGCGCATGGCGCAGGTTGTGGACGGCCAGAACGAAGCGGATCCGCATTACCGGCCGATGGCGCCGGATTTTGATCGCAGTGTGGCTTTTCAGGCGGCCTGTGATCTGGTGTTCAAGGGCCGTGAGCAACCCAACGGATATACCGAGCCGGTGCTGCACCGGCGTCGTCGGGAAGCCAAGGGCGCCTGACGGTCCCGGTAGCGTGCAGCCGCAAGGCACAAAAAACGGCCTCCGTCAGGAGGCCGTTTTTTTATCGGGATCCGTGATGTGTGGTTCGCTCTATTCCTTGCTCTGTTCAAGCATCCAGTTGACGGCTGCCGTCAGTTCTTCTTCACTGTTTTTGCCTTCGTAGGCCGGCATGATGCCCTTGCCGTCCTTGACGCTCTGCACCAGTGTGGCGACGTCGGCATCGATGCTGTCACCCCAGGAGGCTGCATCACCGACCTTGGGCGCGCCGGCGGCGCCGGTGTCGTGGCAGGAGGAGCAGGGCGGCATGGAGCCGCTACGGTAGACTTCTTCACCATCGGCGGCGTGGGTGACGGCGGCGGCAAGCGTCAACGCCATGGCGCCGGTCACAATCATGATCGCTCGCATAACTATCTCCTTAATGATCAGGTATCCGTCCTTACCGTAGCTGTCTGGTGTGGGTGTGGCAACATCAGCCGGCCAGTAATCCCTCGGCGAATTGATCCAGGTCATGTGATGTGACAATGCGTGTGGCCGATCAACGCGGAGCCGATGGGGCGGGGTGGCCGACTGACGGGATAGGCCCGGGGTGGTCGAGCGGCACCTGCTGGTCCATTATCGCGGTTGTATGACATCACAGAATCCGGCTGAAAAGTTCAATACCGCGCTGACGTGGCTGCAGGCGCTGGCGCATCGCGCGGCGGCTGCCGGCGTGCGTCGCGCGGTTGTGCTTGAGGCGGTCGACGGCGCGGTGCCCGATGCCGCTCTGGCACTGGCGTTGGCTGCCGGTGACGACTGCCTGTGGCTGGGCCCGCAACCCCATCAGGGGGTGGCGGCCATTCCGGCTGAGCAGGCCGAACGCGCACTGGGTACCGAGTGTGGCTTGCTGGTGATTGACCTGCATGCCGGCATTATGCCGGATGCGCTGGGTATGGTCGCTGGTTGCCTGCGCGGCGGGGGGGTGCTGCTCCTGCTGTGTCCGCCCCTGGAGCAATGGTCGCAGTGGCCGGAGCCGGGTCGGGCGCGGCTGGCCGTGCATGGCTATGACGACAATGATGTTGGCATGCGTTTCATCACGCGCCTGGCCGAGGGTCTGCAACGTGATCCGGAGGTGCGGGTGGTGGCGCCTGGCAAGCCGTTGCCACCCCTGCCTGAAGTGACCATGCCAGCGTCGTTACCGTCGGCCCCGGCGCCGTATCGGACAGCGGATCAGGCGCGTGCGGCCCGCGCCGTCTTGCGGGTGGCGCGCGGTCATCGTCGTCGACCGCTGGTGCTGACGGCCGACCGTGGACGTGGAAAATCGGCAGCGCTGGGACTGGCGGCGGGCGAGTTGCTGCGCGACGGTGTATCGCGGGTGGTGGTGACTGCGCCACGCCGTGCTGCCGTCGATGCGGTCTTCAGGCATGCCTGGCAGCAGTGGGCGGAGGCGGTGACGGATGGCGACAGTTTGCGCAGCGATGAGGCCGTGCTGAGCTGGGCCGAGCCGGCCGCGTTGCTTGAGTCGCCGCAGGCGGCGGACCTGGTGCTGGTGGACGAAGCCGCCGGCATTCCGGTGCCCGTGCTGGAGGCCCTGCTGCGGCGTTATGCCCGTATTGTGTTCAGTACTACGGTGCACGGCTACGAAGGCACCGGCCGCGGGTTTGATATCCGTTTCCGCGCGGTGCTGGATGCGCTTGCGCCGCGCTGGCGGCGACTGGTTCTGGAGCAGCCGGTACGCTATCCGCGCGATGATGCCGTGGAAAGGCTGGTGTTCGATCTGTTGCTGCTGGACGCCGCAGCGGCACCTGCCGGGCAGCTGGCGCAGGCTTCGTTGTCGACGGTCACCTGCGAACGCCTGGATCGGGATGGTCTGGTGCGCGACGAGCAGCGGCTGCGGCAGGTGTTCGGTCTGCTCGTACAGGCGCATTACCGCACCCGGCCACAGGATTTGCGCAACCTGCTCGACAGTCCCAATGTCAGCGTGCATGTCTTGCTGCATCAGGGGCAGGTTGTGGCCGCCGCGCTGATGGCGCGGGAAGGGGGGTTCGACGAGGCCACGGCAGAAGCCGTGTGGCAGGGGCGGCGACGGCCGCGCGGTCATCTTCTGCCCCAGTCGCTGTCGGCGCACATGGGGGTTGCCGATGCGCCGCTGGAGTCCATGTCGCGCATCATGCGGATTGCGGTGCATCCGGCGGCGACCGGCCGTGGGCTGGGCCGCTATCTGCTGCGCCAGTGTATGCGTGCGGCGGGCAGCGAAGGCTGTGGGGTGGTGGGCAGCAGCTTCGGGGCGACGCCCGGACTGCTCGATTTCTGGCAACGGTGCGGTTTTGCCGGTGCCGGTATCGGCCTGCGCCGGGATCCGGCCAGCGGTGAATATGCCGCCGTGGTGGTGCGTGCGCTGAACGCGGCGGGCCGACGCCTGGTGCGCGTTGCGCGAGCACGTTTTGCGCAATCGCTGCCATGGCTGCTGGCGGATCCCCTGCGTACACTGGATCCCCGCGTGGCACTGGCCCTGCTGGGCGGGGTCAAACCGGCTGATGCGCTAAAGGCGAGTCGGGAGGACTACGCGCAGGCGCGCCACTTTGCATTCAGTCAGGCGCGCTACGAGGCTTTTCTGCCGGCCCTGTGGCGGGTCACGGTGGCCGGACTGGCGCGGCCGGCTGCGCGCGCGCGGCTCGGTTCGCAGCAAGCCGAATTGTTGGTGCGACGGGCGCTGCAGCGTCAGCCCGCGGAGATGATCGTGGCGGCGATGGGGCTCAAGGGCCGCGCGGCATTGATGACGCAGTTGCGGGCGGCTTTTGCCGTCCTGGTCGACGAATTCGAGAGTGAAAACCGAGGAGCGCTTGATGGCATATCAACCCTTTGATCTGAGTGGAAAAACGGCGCTGGTTAGCGGCGGCAACGGCGGCATCGGCCTGGGTATGGCTGATGCACTGGCCCGGGCCGGCGCCGGCGTGGTGGTGTGGGGCACCCGTGCGGACAAGAACGAACGGGCCCGCGAGCAACTCGTCGCGCACGGCGCACAGGTGCTGGTGCAGCAGGTGGATGTGAGTGATGAACGGGCGGTGGATGCGGCCTTCGATGAGGCGGTGGACACCATGGGCCGCGTGGACTCGGTGTTCGCCAACGCCGGTGTAGGCGGCGGGGCAAAGTCGTTCATGGAGTTCCCCACAGAAACCTACCGCAAGGTGCTGGCGGTCAATCTCGATGGTGTCTTTTTTACGCTGCGGGCGGCTTCGCGGCATATGAGCAGTCGCGAGGGTGGTGGTTCGCTGGTGGGGATTGCCAGTCTTGCGGCCATTGAGGGTGCCGCGCGCAACCAGGCCTATGCGGCGACCAAGGGGGCGGTGGTCTCCATGATCCGCTCCTGTGCCGTGGAGCTGGCGCGTTACGGTGTGCGTGCCAACGCCATTCTGCCGGGGTGGATTGCCACGGATATGACGGCGCCGCTGCAGGCCCATTCAGCCTTCGCCGAGAAAGTGTTGCCGCGGGTACCGGCCCGCCGTTGGGGCGAGCCGGACGACTTCGGCGGTCTGGCGGTGTATCTGGCCAGTGATGCCTCCCGGTATCACTCCGGCGATACCCTGGTGGTGGACGGCGGGTACGCCGTATTCTAGGGAAACGTTGATCTATTCGTCACGTCTCAGCGGGTCCTGTAGCGTCCAGGCTGCAAGGCGCTGTGCGCAGGCAGGACACGAGTCAAGCACAGCAACGCCGCAGATGGGCGCTACAGGGCCTGCCCTTCGGGGCTTTGCCAGAAAGTCAGCCTCTACGTTGCGACTTTTCACCGTATTCTCGATACGCTTTCAAAGTCGCGCCTTGATGCTGACTTTCTGGCAAAGCCTGAGGTGCGACGAATAGATCAGCGTTTCCCTGGCGCGCATAAGCGTCACCTCCGATGGTTCGGGAGCGTTTTGACGATGGCAGAATACTTGCGGTTGCGTCAGGTGTGCCTGGTGGCGTCTGAGCTGGCGCCGGTGGTTGGCTGCATTGAGCAGGTGACGGGCCTGAGAGTCTGCCACCGTGATCCACTGGTGAGCCACTTCGGACTGGAGAACGCCATTTTTCGACTGGGCGATGCTTTCATTGAGGTGGTGGCGCCGATTGCAGAAGGCACTGCGGCGGCGCGATTCCTGGAGCGTTCCGGTGGTCGGGGTGGTTACATGGCGATTTTTGATTGCCATGATGCCGCCGCACGGGCGCGCCATGCCGGCGAGCTTGGCATTCGCATAGCCAGCGACATGCAGGTGGATGAGTACCATGGCGTGCAGTTGCATCCGCGCGATTGCCGGGCCGCCATGATCGAGTTCAATCACACGCGCGGGGGTGAGGCCCTGGCGGGTCCTTATGCCCCCGCTGGCCCCGACTGGCAGGCCTGTCCCGCCGCCGGAGAGGTCCGCGACTTGTTGGCCGTACAGTTGGCTTCGCCGGACCCCCGGTCGCTGATGCTGCACTGGGCTCGCATTCTGGACCTGGCGCCGGTAACGGCGGACGGGTCGGCGCTATTGCCGGATCATGGCCGCCTTGAATTTGTCGCCGGTGAACATGATCACCTCAGCGCACTGCGCCTGCTGGTCAGGAATGTGCCAGCGATGTTGCGGCGGGCAATCGACGCAGGTTTGCCAGTGACTGGCGACGCTTTTCGCCTGGCCGGGGTTGAGTGGAGGCTGCAGGATTGAGCCTCGACAGGACGCAGTCGGCGCACCCGGGGTGCTGTGTATGGATGAGACGAATAAGTTAATTGACTTTTAGTGATACACCGGTTTATAACTTATCGGGACACCGGCGAAGACCGGTGCGCTCCGGAGTGATCCGGCAATAGAGGGAAATGGCAGGTTTGGCCAGCGCCGCGGATGTATCACATCGTCGATGTCGGGCAGGCCTGCAAGGGACATAAACCACGCAAAGTGGAGGAGAGTATCTAATGAGGGAATCTATTCGTATTCTGATTACCG
Organism: Gammaproteobacteria bacterium; assembly: GCA_007134115.1. Lineage (GTDB taxonomy): Bacteria > Pseudomonadota > Gammaproteobacteria > UBA5335 > SLRW01 > SLLK01. The sequence continues at coordinate 7,994 of SLLK01000357.1, forward strand.
CGCTGGCTCTGTTCGCCACCGGATCGGCTTTTGCGCTGAATCCGGGCGACGGGGATGGCGACACCGGTGCCAGCAATGCCCCGGTGATTTTTGTGCACGGCTATGCCGGTAACAACCGGCAGTGGAGTGACATGGAGCGGAACTTCCGCAGCAATGGTTACTCCTCCAGCGAGCTGTATACCTTCGGCTACAGTTCAACCACCCGCTCCAACAGCAACAGTGCAGGCAGCCTGCGCAGCTTTGTTAACAACGTGCGCAGTAACCACAGCCAGGATCCGCATATCGTGGCTCATTCCAACGGCGGCCTTGTAGCGCGTTATTACCTGGTGAACCTGGGTGGGTCGTCGAACACCGGCCGCTTCGTTTCGTTGGGCTCACCGCATTCGGGTACCACCACGGCTTACGCCTGCTTCAGCCCGGCCTGCTTCGATATGCGTCCGGGGTCCTCGTTCCTGAATCAGTTGGCCGGCCGCGGTTGTGACCGGTCTATCTGGTCTTCAGTGGATGCGGTCATCAATCCCACGTCCAGTGCCCGCTGCGGCACCAGCATTCGGGGACCCAGCATCGGGCATATCGCGCTGATGTCCGATTCGCGCGTCGGATCCTTGATTCGCGATCAATTCTGAGAACCTGTGTTGTCCCGGCGGGTCAGTGATCCGCATGACCCTGAATGACTGGACCGCCGCGCAAGCGGCGGTCTTTTTTTCAGTACAGGGACCGAGCGATGCGATCAAGAGAGAGGAAAGAAGGATGATCAAGCGACGCTGGAGCATGATCGGGTGCCAGGTGGCCGTTTTGCTGTTGGCTATGTGGGTCAACGTTGTCTGGGCGGCGGATGAAGATGTCGTTGTGGTGGACGGGGAAAGCATGGACCGGGCGCTGCTCGATATTATGGTGCATTCACGTAGTGCCGAATGGTATGGCGGTATGGCGGACCAGGCCGAGGTTCGGCGTGAGGCGCTGGATGATCTGGTGACCATGCAGGTGTTGTATGGTGAGGCCCGTCGCCGGGGTATGCTTGAGCAGCGCGAGCTGCAGGCCGAAATCGAGTTGCAGTACAAGACCCTGATCGGGCAACGACTGATCCAGGATTATGCGGCAGGCATTGAAGTCACCGAGGAAGA
>SLLK01000249.1 GCA_007134115.1 Gammaproteobacteria bacterium
CATTGAAAAGATTGAACTTGTGCCCGGCGAATCCGCCGCGCGGATCGTCCGGGCGTTGCTCACGCAGCCAGCGAAGGTGACGGTTCTGCGCCGGCTGCACATGATTGACGCGGGAGAAGTTGGTGTTGATCAACACAAACCGTCCGTACTGTTGACGCAACGCATCGACTTCATCGGCGAAGAAGTTGGCGAGCTCCGGTCGCAACAGATCGCTGCGCGGGTTCCCCGTAATCGCGATCGGGTTGCCCGTATACTCGGGAAACTCACGCCAGGCACTGGCATTTTCCTCACCCCAGGCCATCAGCAGTTGCGGCATGCCCAGCGCCTGACCATCGAGCTTCGTGCGCCAGTAGACCTCGCGCGAAGCCCACACCAGCCCTTCTTCGTCCCAGGCAACCAGGCGATGCCCGGCCTTTGGCACCAGGCTGAAATTAAGCAGATTGCGTCCGGTCAGGGACTTGCCGACGTACACCGAGGGCCGGAACGTGGCCAGCCGCAAGTCCATCACCTTTTTGCTGCCCACGACCGAAACAATGCCGCGCTCGGCGGCCTGCAGGGCGACCAGCAACTTGGCGTCAAACTCCCGTACCCGCGTTTCACAGGGCAATAACAGATCACGCATCGGGCTCACCCGTTATAGCCGAAAGCGGGATCCAGGCGCTCGGCCACCAGCCGGTCAATCTTGGCCACCTGGTCGGCATCGAAATAGTCACGGTAGCCGCCAACCTTGCCGCGCCGGACCTTGTAGGAGTCCGGATCATCCACGTTGCGCGCCTGCAACCGATTGCTGTCGAAGTAGTTCTCCCGCTCCTTTTTCTTGAGCGATTCAAATGAAGCGAACTCGACCGCCTCGGCGATTTCCTGTGCGGAAAAAGGTGCCCCCAGAAAGCGGCTCAGCTCGGCGAGGTGTGTTTCCGGCTCGCTGCGCAGGTCTTCATAGCGCAGGCGATGCACATGGTCCCAGTCCGCCAGCTCACGCTGCCAGCGGTTGAGATATTCGCAGATGACCGGCAGGCCGACCGGCGAGGTCATCACAAACTCGAACATCGACTGTGCGTTGTCGACGTCGTACATCTCGCGCTTGTAGGCGCTGGCGCGGCGGGTTGTCTGGAAGTATTCAGACACCGCCACATCGCGCGGGTCGCGCACCAGGAAAACCAGCGGGCGGGCCCGCAGCCTGGTGCCGTGGCGCGGATGCCGCGCCAGACGATCCAGATAATGGCCATGCGTCATCGCCACCACGGGAATCGCGGCGTCGCGCCGGTGAAAATTATCGTAATCCAGCAGCATATTCTCCGGCAGCCCGTAATGCTGCTGATACAGACGCGAGAGCATGGCGCGCAGCCAGGTGCGCCCGCTCTTGGCCCGCGACAACACGATATGGTCGGCGGCCAGCACCAGCCGGTTATCGAGCGCGGCACGCAGGCGATGGCGGGCGGTCACACGCGATGCCCGGGGCAGCGGTGCGGTCAGGGCCCAGATGCCGGCACGGTAAAGTCGGTGACGGGTAACTTGCATGACAGTGGTTGCCTTTGGGACTTGAATGGACGGTTCACGCTGGCCGGGCCGGCATCCCCTGATGGCCCGCCTGCGCCAGCTCATGGGGCGCAGCCGCGTGGCGTAAAAGGGCGGTATTGTAAACCACTCGGGCACGGTCTGGTTAGTGCCCCGTCACCGCCCGGGGCGATGCCGCTCACCCCGGCCCGGGTGCCGGCCTGAAAAAAAGCGCCTGCACCGCTGACGGCAACGCCTGCACAGCGGCCGGCACGCACCGGGTGCGAGCGCCACAGGCTGCCTGCAAACGCGCCTGCGGCGCGGTGTCGAACTTGCAGTTAAAGCGCGAAAACAGTATCCTTCGCGGCCTGAGGAAAGACGTTACAGATCAGTTACACAGCAGGTTACAGCATGGCAGGGCAAGCATCTTCCACGCGTCGCGAAGCGCCCTCTGCGGCCCGCTCCGACGACAATGATCTGGTGCGTCAGGCGCATCGTCTGGTGAGCGATCTCTTCCCCCGTTCTCCGCTGATTTACTGGACCGACTTCATGCTCAGTGTGAGTGGCGCGTGGCTGCTCACCGCTGTGTACTTTCTTGCCCCCGCCTGGAGCGTGTTACAGATCGCCGCATTCCTGGTGGCCGGCGTGCTGTTCTATCGCGCGGGCACTTTCATGCACGAGATGGTGCACATGCAGCGCCAGGAACTGAAGTGGTTCAAACGCACCTGGAATGTGCTGCTGGGCATGCCGCTGCTCACCCCGTGGATTTTCTACCGCAACCACATCGACCACCACAATCGCATGCATTTCGGCACCCCGCGCGACGGCGAGTACACGCCGCTGGCGGCCTCACCCGTGCGCGAGACCCTGAAATACCTGCTGCAGGCGCCGCTGCTGCCGATCTTCGCTGTGTTGCGGTTTGGCGTTATTGCGCCCCTGTCGCACCTGCATCCACGTCTGCGCGAATTTGTGCTCACCCGCCTCTCGGCAGGCGCCACCAATCCCTACTACAGCAAGCGGTTCCCCAAACGCGACGAGGGCCACCTGACCATCATGGAGTGGCTGTGTTTTGCCTGGATCGCGGCCATCGCGACGTTGCTGGTGCTGGGTTATATCACCGCCATGCACCTGCTGATGGCGTACCTGTTGCTGGGCTGGACGCTCACGCTGAACTGGGTGCGCAACATGGCGGCCCATGGCTATGCCAATGACGGCCAGCCCCTGACCCATGCCGATCAGTTGCGCGACTCCATCAACATCACCGGCCAGACATGGATCACCGCCTGGCTGTTCCCGATCGGTCTGCGCTACCACGCGCTGCACCATCTGCTGCCGGGGCTGCCCTACCACAACATGGGTGAAGCGCATCGGCGGCTGAGCGAAAACCTGCCTGCGGATTCGGTCTACCACGAAGCCAACCGCGAGAGCTTTTTCGCCGCCGTGGCGGAACTCTGGCGCGGCGCCTGCAACACCCCGCCCGAGCAATCGGCGATGGAATACTGGCGTCGCTTCGGAGCCGGTGGCTCGTGAGCAGTGCCCGACTGGAAGCCGCCGCAACCGCCGTCGAACCCGCCCACCAATCCATCCCCGACGGACCGGCGTGTCTGATCATCAACCCGCGCAGTTTCCGGCTGTCGCGGGGGCAACTGGCTGCACGGGCGCGGGCGACTGCCGAACGCCTCGGCGCGACAGTAGTGGAAGCGCGCGAGCCGGCCGCCTTTTCCCGGGCGCTGGAGGATTTCCTGCCGCGCCGTCCGCGTATGGTGGCGATACTCGGCGGCGATGGCACAGTGCAGGCAACGGTCACCCATCTGGCCAAACTGGCGCCGCCCGCCGGCATGCCGCCACTGCTGGTGCTGGGCGGCGGTCGCACCAACCTGACCGCCCATGACCTGGGCCAGCGCAGCACCCTGCTGCGACGACTGGAAAAGGCCCTGTCTACCGCGCCGGACGAGCTGCAGACCACCATGCGGCACACGCTGCGTATTCAGCAATCACCGGCGCTGGACGAACATGGCTTCTTCGTCGCCGGCGCAGTCGTCGACAGCGTGATCCGTGATTGCCACGCCCACCAGCAGTCCGGCCACGGGCTGCACCGTAACGGCCCCCTGAGCACCGCCTGGCGGCTGATGCAGATCGGCGTGCTGAGCCTGCTTGGCCGGATGCGTTTTGCCTCGCCGGAGCTGCGGCTCCAGGCCGACGGGCTGGGTGAACTGGCAGGCCCCACGCGGGTTCTGGTGGTCACCACCCTGACGCACCAGCAGGGCCTGCTCAATCCCTATGATGATGGCGGGCAAGGGGTCATACGCGTCACCGCGATCAGAAACGATGCGCAGGGCTTCTGGTGGCGCCTGCCGCGCATTCTCACGGGACGTTTCCATCGCCGCATGCAGCCTGCAACCGGCTACTTGAGCGGGCATTGCGAAGGCTTGCGCATCCACGGGTTGGCAGGCTTCGCGCTGGACGGCCAGGAATACGATACCGACCCAGAGCAACCGGTCACGGTGACCCCCGGACCGGAAGTCCGGTTCATACGCACATGAGCGAATTACATCAGCTACTCAAGCAGGATCTGCTCGCCGAGCCGGCGCCGGAACCCATCGCCGCGCTGGTCAACGAAGTGCGCACACGATTTGGCAAGCATGTGCTGGGGGTGGTTTTCTACGGCTCCTGCCGGCGGCGCAAAAGCAACGAAGGGCTGGCCGATTTGCTCGTGGTCGTCGACAGTTACAGCGGCGTTCACCCGGGTCCGGGCATGCGCGTGCTTAATGCCCTGCTGCCGCCCAACGTCTATTACCTGCAAATGCAAACAACGGCGGGCACGCAGCGCTGCAAGTATGCGCTGGTCAGTATGCAGGGCTTCGCGCGCCGTTGCGGTGGCGGCATTGATGCCTATTTCCGTGCGCGTTTTTTGCAACCGTGCCGGCTGTTGTGGTCGGCGAATCACCACGCCGAGAACCAACTGATCGACGCGCGCGCCGCGGCTGTACGCACCTTTGCCGGCGAATTTGCGCCGCGCCTGCAAGGCACCTTCAGCGCCGGTGAATTCTGGAGCCATGCGCTGGCCGCCAGTTACCGCTGCGAATTGCGCCCCGAGCCACCCGACACCGCCGCCGCCCTGGTCGCCGCCGACGCGGGCTACTATGAGGCAATCAGCGCGGCCGTGTTACCCGGCCTGGCCGGCGTCGCGCAGGAGCAGGACCGTTACCGTTTCCAGCCAACCCGGGTGGCGCGCTGGCGCGCGCGCCTGCTGTGGGCGATACGGCGGCCGTGGAGCAAACTGCTTAATGTGCTGCGCCTGTTCAAGGCCGCCAGTACCTTTACCGGCGGCATCGACTACGTATTGTGGAAAATCGAACGCCACAGCGGTGTGCGCATCGAAGCCACCCAACGTATGCGGCGCTGGCCGCGGCTGTCGGCTCTGGGGCTGGCATGGAAAGTCTGGCGACAGAAGGCATTGCAATGACACGTGAAGTCACATCCGCCCGCGAGCGCGGCACCCTGCACATGCTGGCAGCCTTTGTGCGCGCCTATCCGGGGCGCAGCGCGGTGGCCGTGGTGGCCATTTTCGTGGCCGGCTTGCTCGACGGACTGGGGCTGTCGACGCTGTTATCCATGCTCACCCTGGCCACCGGCGACGGCACTGAAGACCCTTCCATACCCGAACAGGTCGCGCTGAACATGACCGCCTTTCTGGGCATGGAGGCCACCACCGGCAATCTGCTCATGATTGCCACGGTACTCATCGCGCTGAAGGCTGTGCTCACGCTGCTGGCCAACCGCCAGGTCGGCTACACGGTCGCCTACATTGCCACTGACCTGCGCATGGCGCTGATCCGGGCGGTGATGCGGGCGCGCTGGCGCCACTACCTCCAGCAGTCGGTGGGCGGCCTTTCCAATGCCGTCGCCACCGAGGCCCAGCGTGCCTCGCAGGGGTTCCAGGAAGGCGCCCTGATGACCGCCCAGACTCTGAATTCGCTGATCTACGTGGGGATCGCGCTGGCCATTTCCTGGCAGGCCGGCGTCGCGGCGATGATCGCCGGCATTCTGATGCTGGGTCTGTTGCACGTACTGGTGCGTATTTCGCGCCGCGCGGGGCAAAGCCAGACCGGTCTGCTCAAATCCCTGCTGTCGTTGATGACCGATCAGTTGTCTTCGGTCAAACCGCTCAAGGCCATGGCCCGCGAGCAGCATGTAGATGCCCTGCTGTTCGATCAGACGCGACAGCTCAAACGCGCCCTGCGCCGCCAGGTGATCAGCAAGGAAGCGCTGACCGCGTTGCAGGAACCGCTGCTGGCCATTCTTGTCGGCATCGGCTTTTTCTTCTGTCTGGTGGTGCTCGAGATGCAACTGGCGGCCGTGCTGGTGGTGCTGTTTCTGCTTGCACGCGTGGTCAACTATCTGGCCAAGGCGCAGCGCGCCTATCAGAAGATGGCCATCAACGAGAGCGCTTACTGGTCCATCATGGACGCGATTAATGCCGCGCGCGCCCAACCCGAACCCAACAGCGGCACGCGCCGGGTAGAACTGAACCGGGAGATTTGTCTGGACAAGGTCAGTTTCAGTCACCCCGGAGGCCCGGCCATACTGGATGCCCAGTCCCTGAGTATCCCGGCGCGGCAAATGACCCTGATCGTGGGTCCGTCGGGCGCGGGTAAAACCACCTTGCTGGATATTGTCGCCGGCCTGGTGGAACCCGACTCGGGCCGGGTCCTGATCGACGATGTGCCGCTACCGGAAGTCGATTTGCGCCACTGGCGCCGCCAGATCGGCTATGTGCCACAGGAATCCCTGCTGGTGTCATCCACGGTGGCCTATAACCTCACCCTGGGCGAAACCGGACTCAGTGATGAGGATGTGCGCCGGGCACTGGAAGCTGCCGATGCCTGGGATTTTGTACGGCGTATGCCCGAAGGCATTCATACCGACATTGGCCAGCGCGCCGGGCGCTTGTCGGGCGGACAGCGCCAGCGTCTGGCGATCGCCCGGGCGCTGATTCACCAGCCGCGTCTGCTGATCCTCGATGAGGCCACCAGTAATCTGGACCGCCGCTCGGAAGCTGCCGTACTGGCGACGATCCAGCGACTCAAGGGACAACTGGCGATCCTGGCGGTGGCCCATCGCGGGCCGCTCGCCGAGCAAGCCGACCGCGTATACTCGCTTGCCGACGGCATCCTGACCATGGTGCCCGAGGCACGCAGCGCCGAGACACAGGGCCAATGAACTTCGCTGGCAGACTACGCAAAACCTTTTCCAAGCGCGGGCGCCGACGCCTGTCGTTTGATCTGCTGCAACGCCTGGCGATGCTTACCCGGCTGGTGGGCTTTGCCCGCCTGCGACGTATCGGCACGATGATCGGTGAACTCCAGTTTCGCCTCGGGCGGCGCAATCGTCTGCAATACACCCGGGACGTGGCGCAGGTGCTCGGGCGCCGACCCGATGACCCGGTGGTCAAGGCGACGCTGCGGCAGTCCTACCATGTGAACAATGGCGCCGTACTGGAAATCATGGCGATGTACGATCACCCGCTGAGCGACGAACAGATACGCGAGCATTGCCGGGTACACAATGCCCAACGCCTGGACGCCCAGCTCGAATCCGGCCGACCGGTGGTCCTGCTCGGTTCGCATATGGGCAACGCCAGCCTGTCGCAGGCCTGGATTGCGCGCAGCGGGCGTCCATTGAGCGTGGTATATCGCGAGTCGCACAAGATTCGCCGTGGCTTTTTCGACGCCGGCCTGGCGCACTACGGCATCGAAGGCATAGCCGCCGACGACGGCACCCGCGCCTATCGTAAAATGCTCAAGGCACTGCGCGCCGGACGCATGGTGTATGTCACACTTGACCAGGGCACCAAACGTGCCGGCGTGGCGGTGAATTTTCTGGGCAAACAGATCAACATGCCTGAAGGCCCGGCGCAACTGGCCCGACATGCCGGCGCCATCGTCGTCCCCATTAGCACTCTGGCGCATCGCCCCGCATGGGAGTTCAACATCGAGGAGCCGGTGGAACTCAATCCGCAGGGCCCGGTGGCCGACGATGTGAAAAAGTTGACCAAAGTCATGGAACAACAGATTCTGGCTGCGCCACACTTGTGGAGCTGGCATCACCGCCGCTGGCGGAAGTATCCTTTTCCTGTGGACCCATCTGGTGAGATGAACGGAAAATAACCATGCCCCTGCTGACCCAAAGAATCCTGAGAGGACTGGCGCCGATTCTGGATACCACCCGCGCGGTCGCCCGTCACGATACCCCCGACCGCATCGTGCTCGGTGTGAGACCGGGTCATCGTCCCTCCGACAAGCCGCCCGTGCGCATCTTTCTGGGCAGCGAACGCGCCCAGTTTCGCGCCGAACGGGTGTTCATCTGGTCGGTGGAAAAACACCGTGACCCGTCTCGCATCTACGAAATACACATCCTCAAGGAACTCGACGGTTTCAACCGCCGCTTCTGGCTGACCGGTTTCACCAATTACCGCTTCGCCATCCCGATGTTCTGCGGCTTTGAAGGGCGGGCGATCTACAACGACGCCGACCAGGTCTATCTGCGCGACCCGGCCGACATGTTCGATCTCGACATGAAGGGGTCGGGCTTCCTGTCCATCAACGATCGCGACACCTCGGTCATGCTCATCGACTGCCACGCCATGGCAGAGGCATGGAGCGAGAAGGTGGTACGCAGTCTCAGCCGCAAGCAGCTTGAGGCGCGGGCGCGGGCGGACAGCCTGTGGGGGCATCTCGACGCCGGCTGGAACGCGCGCGACAAGGAATATCACCCGGACACCTCGTGGCTGGTGCACTTCACCACGCTGCACACGCAACCCTGGCGACCCCTGCCGGAGCAATTCGTATATTTCCGCAACACGGCCGTCGGCCCGCTGTGGTTTGGCCTGGAGGCCGAGGCGGATGAAGCCGGCTTTCTGCCGGTCAGCGCGACCCGACCGTCGCGGGAATGGCCGCAGGCCTACACCGAATTGCAGCAGGCCGGACATCAGGCGCTGCTCGAAATGCTCGAGCCCAATGCGGAGATCAAACAACCGCATGAGCGCCTGGACCTGACGGATTTTCTCGAGCGCGTCCCTGACGCCGATATCGCCTGGGTCCTGGATCGCATCTTCAGTGCGGCGCACCACATCCACATCCGCCTGGATGAGCCGCTGCGCCCGGTCAGCGGCGGCCGGGTACGTCGCAACCGGCATTTCTGGCTGCAACATCTCGACGGCACCAGCCGCCGGCGTGCCCACACCCGCTGGACGCTGGACCGGCGCGAGGGGCTGCGCTGGCAGCGCTGGCACGGTGGGCCTGCGCCACAGGGTGACATCGTGGTGCTCACGCACCGCAAGCCGGGACACGATAATCAGGCGCTGGCCGTCGCCGAACAACTGGCCCGCGACAGTGGTCGCAATTTGCAGCGCCTCGCCCTGCCCGGCAGTGACGCCGGCCATATCCTGCGGCGTCTGTGCCGACTGGGTCCGGGCATCAAGCTGCCCTCGCAGGCTGCCGTGATCGTCGCCTCCGGCTGGTTGCCCACCCGTGTGGCACGG
>SLLK01000096.1 GCA_007134115.1 Gammaproteobacteria bacterium
CATGCCCCAGCCAGGCCAGCTCGCGAGCGTAATCAGGGTGCGCTCCGCCGATGGGCGAACCACGCCAGAGAATCTCTCCGCCGGCCGGCGGCAACAACCCGCACAACATGCGCAACAGCGTGGTCTTGCCGGCGCCGTTGGGACCCGTTATGTGCACCACTGTACCGGGGGAGACGGAAAAATCGAGATGACTGAACAACTCGCGATCATCGCGCTCGGCACGCAGACTGCGCACCTCCAGTACGGCACCGCCGTCCTGCGAGGTCACGCCGTCCGCACGCCTTCGACCGCGCCGGCGACGAACGGCTGTGCGTCCACCTCGCCCTGCGCATTGATGCCGTGAAAACCGCCGCTGACCAGCGTGTGATCGCCATGCCGGTATAGACCGGCCTGTATGGCGTAGCGCTGACCGGGGAAAAACGGCTTGCGAAACAGCATCTGCATGCGGGTCAGGCGATGATCGGGCAACGACAGCCCGGCGCCGTCGAGCAGGCGGCTGGTTTGATTTTCCATGCCCATCAGATACTCCAGCACGTTAACGTGCTGGTTGATATCGGTCTGCGGCAAGCCCCACACATCGCGAAACTCGCCAGCCGCACCGCTGTCCACCGCTTTGTAGTTCGCCGGCACGGCACGCACACTGTCCACATCGGGCAATGCTTCGCCATGGGGATGCTCGACCAGCGCCGACAAGGCGCCCGGCACCTCGATGACCTGGCGCTGTTCACGCGGCGCCGTCGGTCGCGTGAGCACGTGCAGCACCCGCGCCGAGCCGGCATCCACCAGTTCATCCGCGCCGGGGTGATAGCCCAGGCTGTCACGTCCGCCCGCCTGACGCCGACCGCTGATCCGGGTTTCAGAATCCAGCAACAACCGTTCACGGCCAGCGCTGGCCGGGCGATTGTCCGCATCAGTGATACTGCGTTTGAGGCGCATTTCATGGCGCGTCAGCAAGGAACGGGCAAAGGCCAGCGGCGCGTTGGTACTGCGGAAGTCGACGTAAAACAGGATGGGCGCTATACCCTGCTGACGCAGATCCATCATGGACAAGCGTTTTTCCATATGGCGAAACATGGGCGGCATGCAGATACCAATGAAGGCCCGCATGCGCAAATTGAAATTCATGTCGATCTGTTCGAATCCGGTCGGCGTCTTCCCTTCGCCCACCAGGGCATCCAGTGCCTGCGTGGTCTCATTCATGCAATGGCTCCCAAGGCAGTCTGACACCGACAGTGCGTGCGGAAAGACCCGCTCAGCGGGCGGCATGCGGGAACTGCTGGCGAATCGGACAATGCGCCGTACGGCACGGGCGGAACAATACCACAGGCGTCCGGGGGGTCAATACGCGGGGCCAGGGTCCCCGGGAGCGCTACCATCAATGCAAGGTAAGTAGCCGATCACTCAGGGCCTGCCCCCCCGATTGATCGGAACCACCCGCTTGCCGCCGGTATTGCCAAAGGCTTCGCCGCGCAACACGGTGCTTTCGTATTCCGCGGCCGGCAAAGGCTTGCTGATCAGAAAGCCCTGCATGGCATCGCAACCGTGCCGGCGCAGGAACGCTCGCTGCTCTTCGGTTTCCACGCCTTCGGCGACGACTGTCAGCCCGAGATCATGCACCAGTTTGATAATCCCGCTGAGCATGGCGGCATCATACTCGTCGGTACAAACATCACGCACGAAACTGCGATCAATCTTGAGCGCATCAATGGGCAGATTCTTGAGATAGCTCAACGAGGAATAACCGGTACCGAAGTCATCCATGGCCAGCTTCAGCCCCATCTCGCGCAGCCGGGAGAGCGTCTGTCTGTTGCGGGAGGAGTGGGCCATGAGCACCGTCTCGGTAATTTCCATGCACACCATTGCCGGATCCACGCCGGTATCCTCGAGCACACCGGCCACCGACTCCACAAGATCGGTCTGCAACATGCGCCGCCCGGACAGATTCACAGCCACGGTATGTTCGGCGAAACCGGCTTCACGCCAGAGCACCTGTTGCTCACAGGCGGTCTGCAGCACCTGCTGCTCGATTTCCTCGATCAGCCCCGTATCCTCGGCCAGAGAGATAAATTCCAGCGGCATGACCATCCCGTGTTCGGGATGTTCCCAGCGCACCAGTGCTTCGGCACCCCGCAAGACATCACCGGCCAGATCGATCTGGGGTTGGTAATGGACCAGGAAGTCTCCATTTGCCAGAGACTTGCGAATATCTTTTTCCAGCACCAGCCGGCGCCTGGCATCGACCCCCATGCCGGCCTCGAAGAACCGCCAGGTATTGCCCTGCCGCTTGGCCTGATACATGGCCACATCGGCATGCTTCATTAACTCGGTCGCCGAGGTGCCATGCTCGCCGTGAATAGCGATACCGATACTCAGGCGGCAGAAAACCTCGTGCTCCTGAATCATGAACGGCTCGGTCATGGCTGCGCGAATCTTGTCCGCAACGCGCCCGGCAACACCCGGATAAGCGAGCCCGTAGAGCACCACCCCGAACTCATCGCCGCCAAGATGGGCCACCGAATCACCGCCTCTCAGGCAACGCGTCAGACGCTCCGCCAACGCCTTGAGAAGTATGTCGCCGGCCCCGTGACCCAGTGAATCATTGATGTTCTTGAAGCGATCCAGATCCAGCGCCATGACGGCCATGGCCGTTTCCTTTTCGCTGGCCAGCACTGCCAGTTGCTCGACCTGCTCACGGAACAGATGCCGATTGGCGAGCCCCGTCAGGGGATCGTGCAGGGCCAGTTCCTGCACCCGGCGGGCATTTCGCCCGGCGTGCACCATGCGGCCCACGCGCTGTCGCAGCAAGGCGAAATTGATCGGCTTGGGAATAAAATCACTGGCGCCCGCCGCGAAGGCGCGCTCAACCGAATCCTCATTTTCCAGCGCGGTGATAATGAGCACCGGCGTGTGCTCAAGTGCCGGGCGCGCACGCATCTCCCGGCACGTCTCGAAGCCGTTTCCGCCGCCGGGCATCAGGGCATCCATCAGAACGACATCCGGTATATCACGCTGACACACCGCCACCGCCTGTTCGCCGTCGCCCGCCTCCATCACCCTGTAGCCATCCTGTTCCAGCGCATGGCGCAGGGCCAGACGGGTACCGCGATCGTCGTCCACCACCAGCACCATGGGCGTCTGATCGGCTTCCGCAGCGCCCTGTCCGGCCGGCGCAGACCGAACCATCTCCTCCGCCAGCGCCTCGCGCACCCGGGCAAACTCAGCGCGCGCCTCCTGCAGCAGGCTTTGGCCCTCAGCCGTTGCCCCGCTTTTGGCCAGATCTTCAAAACCGCGCGCCATGTCACCCAGACAATCCAGTCCGAGATTACGACAACCACCCTTGAGCGCATGCGCGCTGGCCGTCAGCGCAGCTGGATCGTTCTCCGCCAGTGCGGTTGCCAGAGTGTCCAGATGCTGGTCGGCATCCTCCAGAAAAGCCGTCACCATCGCCGGCAGCCGATTGCCAATGGCTGAGCGCAGATTGGCCAGCGTGCGTTGGTTGACGGTTTCCGACCAGGCATAGCTGCCCGCCGCTTCCGTCACCTGGCCGGCCACCACCGAACGCGTCCCGGGCGCGGGCAGCCAGCGCTCCAGGTGCGCACGCAAATCACGCAGGGACAGTGGCTTGGCCAGATAATCATCCATCCCCGCCTCCAGGCAGCGGCGGCTGTCGCCTTCCAGCGCGTTGGCCGTCAAGGCGATGATCGGCAGGCGTTCATCTGCCGCTTCTGTCTCGCGAATGCGCGCCGTGGCCTCATAACCGTCGAGCACGGGCATATTGCAGTCCATCAGAATCGCGTCGTAACGCTCGCTGTCGAAATGCCGCAGCGCATCCTCGCCATTCTCGGCAATGGTCACGCGGCAGCCCAGGCTTCGCAGCATGCCTTCCGCGACCTGCTGATTGGTGCGATTATCCTCGACCAGCAATACGTGCCCGTCGAGCGAGGCCGGGTTGGCGTCGTGCTCCCCCACGGCCGGCACCTGCGACGACTCCAGGCCGCCAGCCAGGTTCTGGCGCAGCAGTTGCGCCGTCAACGGTTTGGCCAGCCAGCCACTGATGCCACCGTGCCCCGACAGCGTGGCCGGCACCGGACCATGCGCAGGCAGCATCACGATGACCCGCGCCGAGGCGATTGCCGCGTCGGCCTTGATATGGTGCACAAACTCCGACACCGGCATGCCCGGCACAACAATATCCACCAGAACAACATCGAACTCGCGGCCACGCCGTGCCGCATCGCGCAACACGCGTAACGCCTGGTGCGGGTCTGCAGCGGCGGCATGATCCACGCCCCAGCTGCCCAGCGTGGTTTGCAGGAAACGGCCCACCACACCGAACGCCTGCACCGTCAACACACGCATACCGGCCAGTGAACGCGCATCGACGGCATCGGCACGTCGTTCCTGCTCGCCGGACAGCCGGGAGAAGCCGCTGACAAACCAGAACGTACTGCCGCTGCCCGGCTCGCTCTCCACGCCGATCTCGCCGCCCATGGCGTCGACCAGCCGACGGGTGATCGCCAGCCCCAGGCCGGTGCCACCATGACGCCGGCCACCGGCGCCATCAGCCTGGGCAAAGGAGTCGAATATACGCTCGCGATCCTCCGGGCTGATCCCTATACCGGTATCCGTCACACGGAAATACAGCGTGACAAACTCATCGTCTTCCTCCAGCAACTCTACGCTCACGGCCACCTCACCCTGCTCGGTGAACTTCACGGCATTGGCCACCAGGTTGGTCACCACCTGATGCAGTGCCAACCGTTTGCCATGAAGCATTTCCGGTACTTCGGGCGACAATACATAGCCAAGCTCCAGGCCTTTCTTGTGTGCCTGACCGGACATCAGCTCGTTGACTTCCTCCAGCATCTCCCGCAGACCAAAGGCATTTTCGTCAAACTCCAGTTTTCCGGCCTCGACCTTGGAGAAATCCAGAATGTCGTTGATCAACGACATCAGGTTGGTCGCGGAGTTTCGGGCGACTCGGAGGTACTCGGCCTGGCGCGGCGGCAAACGATGTTGTTCAAGCAAATCCAGCATACCGATCACGCCATTGAGCGGGGTGCGTAACTCATGACTCACACTGGCTGCGAATTCCGACTTGATGCGGGCCATCTCCAGCGCTGCATCGCGGGCGCGGGTCAACTGCTGCTCACGGTCCTCAAGCACATCCATCATCAGGTTGAAGGCATGCGCCATATCGGTCACGTCACTGGGGCCCCGGCTACCGGCGCGCAACCCCGAAACACCGCTCTCGCTGCGCCGCATAATGTCCGCCAGGTCGCGCAACGGTGCGCCGAGACGATCGGTGATAGCACGCAACGCCAGCACCAGCAGCCCCGCCAGCAATAACGATATGGATATATTGACTGCCAGAATGCCCAGCACCGCCTGCTGCAGCGGCGCCTTGCTCAACGCCAGTCGCACGTAACCCACCTGTTCCTGTTCGGGCCCCGCAACCTCAAACGGAGAAATCTCTTCATCCCCGGCCACGCCCAGCGAATACACGGGGGCCTGGAATATCCAGTAGCGGTCCGTTTCGTGCTCCAGCATCACCCGCCCGGACAACACGGGTGTATCCAGCGTGCTCTCCAGCGCCCGGCGTTCACCACCGAAGGCAATGGTGCGACCGGTCAGATCATGCACCGAGGTGGCGCTTACATTGGGAAAGGCCTGGGTCGCCGCCAGCGCCTCCTCCACGTTCTCGGCACTGTCATAGAGCACCGCCAGGGTACTCTGGCGAGCCAGGTTGGCGACCAGTTCCTCGCCCTGGGTCATCAGGCTGACGCGCTCCGCACGACTGGCAAACCAGGACAGGGTCAGCGAGGAAATCAGCGCCAGACAGACAATGCCCACGCTCACCGCCACACTGAGCTGGTTACGCAGGCTCTGGTTTCGCAAACGACCGGGCCATAACCTCATGACTTGCCCCTCCCTGTAGTCATCGTGACGGGAATACCAGATCGTAATCACGCAAATCCTGGCGATGCACACCCAGCCGCAGATGATCCGCGGCACGCACATTGATCGCGGCGCGCAGATCCACCAGCGGTGACAATCGGGCCTGGTTGCCGTCCTCCCGGGCCCGCTCATGCACCAGCCCCGCGAGGCGACGGCCCATGGCCACGTTGTCGGGGTACAGCGCAAACAAGACTCCGCGACGCACATGGGCCGGGCTGCTGGAGAACACCACGATCTGATGGGCCCAGGCTTTTTCCAGCAACAGCGGCAGCACCACCGATTCGTTGACTGTCACACTGTCCTGCGGTAACCAGATGGCATCGCCGGGTCGCACGCGACGCTCGACGATCTCCCGATAATGCAGCATGGCCTCCCGCTGATCCGCCGCCGCCAGTGCAATGAGTTCTATGTTCCGCTGATCCGCCATATCACGGGCCAGCGCCATCAATGCTTCGTTGTTTTCGGGGTGATACACCACATACACGCGCCGGCTCGATGGAGACAGCCGCAACAAGCGATCAAACAGGCGCGCCGGATGCGGCGTCAGAGTCACCCCCGAGACGCCGGCAGATGGACCGGGCGGCAACAGCACGGCCCCCACCACCACCGCCACGGCCGGCGGCAACTGCTGACTGGCGGCCATACCCCGCCGCCCCAGCGCAATAACCCGGGTAATGTTCTGCTCACCGATCCAGTCCAGTGAATCGCCCTCCTCAATGGCCCGCGCAATCACCGGACCGTCCGCGGCTTCCCGCACGCCGTCGACAATCTGACGGAACACATCCCGGTAAGGCTCCGAAATCTGCGGATAAATCACCGCAATACCTGGCGCCTCGGCATGAGCAGCATTCACCGCCGGCAGCAGCGACAAGCATATCCCCAGGCACAGCATCAACGCACGGCGGCCGCGAGCGCGTGCAGCACACGCCATGCAGGTCCTGTTCGCAACGCGCCGTATTTGCGTCAATGCCACCAACAATGCGCTCCTCAGAAATGCAATGCGGTTTCCACGAAGAAATGGCGTCCGGGCAACGGCAGATCGTCCCCGATACGCCCGAAACCACGATCAATCGAAGGTTCACGGGCATCTTCATCCAGCAGGTTGCGCACTGAGGCGGCGAGCTCCAGCCCGCTGCGCGCCGCGCGATGGCGCAATGTGAAATCAAGCCAGGTATAGCTGTCGAGGTCATCCCGCGGGTCACCTTGCGCACGGTCACGGGCGCCGACCCAGTGCCCGCTGAGCACGCTATCCCATCCGGGCGCCAGTCGCGTATCGACGCGCAGGCCCGCCTGGTGGCGCGGCGTATTGCCGGGCCGGGCGCGGGTTTCGCGGTCGCGTGAGGACTGCCAGGCGTAATTGCCGCTGACCCCGAAACGGAAACCCGGGCGCCAGTCGAATTCGGCTTCAACCCCCCGCCCCGTCTGGCGGCCGGTGTTCTGAGCCGTCTGCCCGGAGGCATCGGGCACAAAGCGGATAATGTCGTCCATGTCGTAATAAAAAAGATTGAGACTGCCGCGCAACGTGCGCGAGGGCCGGTAATCCAGCACCAGCTCCACCGTGTCGATGGTCTCTGCATCCAGATCGTCATTGCCCTGGGCCACGGGGTTGTTCTCGTTGAACTGCTCGGCAAACGACGGTGCGCGGAACGCACGCCCATAGAGCATCTTGGCGGTAAAGTTGCGGGTCGCCTGCCACACCGAGGCCAGCCGCGGATTGACGGTGGTACCGAAGTCGCTGTAGTGATCGAGGCGCACGCCGGTGGTCAGCGCCCATTGACGGCTGACGGCCCATTCGTCCTGCACGAAAACATAACGCACCGTGCGACTCTGCGGCGTAATGAAGGGGTTGTCATTGCTCAAGCCGTTGAGCGGCGCCGGCGCACCATCACTTTCGATGACGAAGTTCTTGGGCTCGCGCACCCGGTGCATATCTTCATGGTTGCCGCCCACGCCGACAGTGAACACATGATCGTCCAGTCCCGTATAGGTGGCCACCACCCGCAGACGGTTATGCCGTTCACTGACATCCGGGTTACCCAGCACACCGTCGGGGAATTCACGGGGCTCATTGTCATCGGGCGAGAGACCGAAATCCGCCCCGGGCGGGAACAGCATCAGGTCAGTCTGAATCCGGGTGTCGAAATAGCTGTACTGGGTCTGCAGTGTCCAGTGCTCGCCCAGATCGTCCACCGTCCACGTCAGGTCGGCGTTGATCCGATCCGATTGTCCCTCACCGCGCGGATCCAGCGCGTCGCGACCGCCCGCCCCGATGCCGTGGTTGCGAGCGCCCTGGTAGCCGCCACGCAGGCGCACGCTGTCCCACTGCAATTCCACGCGCGCATCCAGGGTATCGCGCTCCCGATTGACCGGGCCCGGCGCCAGTGACGCATCGGTGCCGTGAATATCATCCAGGGCACTTTGCAGATCCGCCTCGATATTCCGGCTGTGTCCGTCGGTGGTGCCCGCATCAAGCATCAGGCCGAGGCGTGCGGTGCCCAGCGTGCCGGACTGATTGAGCCAGGCCTGGCCGGTGCCGAAACTGCCCGCACGCAACCCGGCCTCGCCCGCGCCGATCTCCTCCGGGGTCAGGGTGATGATATTGATCACACCGGCGTAGGCATCCGCCCCGTACAGCGCTGAACCGGGGCCGCGGATCACTTCGATGCGCGAGATATTGGTCACCGGCATGCCGCCCCACAATTGACCGCGATTACCCGCCAGCACATGGGTGACGGGAATCCCGTTGACCAGCATCAGCACCTGCGGATTGAGTTCAGAATGAATCCCGCGAATGGTGTAGATGGGGGTATACCCGGCAGCCTGCATACTCACGTGCAGGCCCGGCACCATTTGCAGCGCCTCATCCAGATCCCGCACACCCATCGCCTTGAGATCTGACTGGGTCATCACCGAGGCCACCGCCGGGGCTACGGCCAGCGCCTGGCGCCGCCCGGTAGCGATGGAAACAAAATCCTCGTCACCGTAGGACTGGATCAG
>SLLK01000055.1 GCA_007134115.1 Gammaproteobacteria bacterium
TCGCCACTGCGCATGGCGGCCTTCATGTCGTCCTTGATGCGGGTCTTGAGGGACATGTGCGGTATCGTGTTGGCGGCGGCCGGGATGGCCGCGGATAACCGACTCAGGCGCGGACGCGCTTCTGGGCCTCACGCTGGAGCTTCTTGTGATGCCGCTTCACGGCAGCCGCGCGCTTGCGCTTGCGTTCCTGCGTGGGTTTCTCGTAAAACTCGCGACGACGTACTTCCGTGAGGATGCCGGCCTTCTCGCAGGCGCGCTTGAAGCGCCGCAGGGCGACGTCGAAGTACTCGTTTTCCTTGATACGTACCGTTGGCATTCGGTCTCACCCGTTGCGTCTTTCAATCGACAAGCCGTACCGCCAAAACATCTCTCGGCACGGAAAGGCCGCAAATTCTAGCCCCGCCGGGTTAGAATTTCAATTCATTTCCCGCAACCACGGCCAATCATGCGTGTATTGGGCATAGAAACATCCTGCGATGAGACCGGCGTAGCAGTGTATGACCGGGATCAGGGCCTGCTGGGGCATGCCCTGTACAGCCAGGTGGCGATGCACGCCGGCTTCGGCGGGGTGGTGCCGGAACTGGCTTCGCGCGACCATGTGCGCAAATTGCTGCCACTGGTGCGCGAAGTGCTGGCGCAATCGGGCAGCGGGGCAGACGATATCGACGCGATCGCCTACACGGAGGGTCCGGGGCTGGTCGGCGCGCTGTTGGTGGGCGCGGCGACCGCGCGTTCGCTGGCACTGGCATGGGGCGTGCCGGCCATCGGTGTGCATCACATGGAAGGTCACCTGCTGGCGCCGATGCTGGAATCGCCGGCGCCGGAATTCCCCTTTGTCGCCCTGCTGGTGTCCGGCGGTCATACCCTGCTGGTGGATGTGCAGGGGGTGGGCCGTTATCGCGTGCTGGGGCAGACCCTGGACGATGCCGCCGGCGAGGCCTTCGACAAGACGGCCAAGCTGCTGGGCCTGCCCTATCCGGGCGGCCCCGAACTGGCGCGGTTGGCGCAGGACGGCGCGGCGGTGGATTATCGTCTGCCGCGCCCCATGACCGATCGCCCCGGCCTGGATTTCAGCTTCAGCGGCCTCAAGACCGCCGTGTTGACGCGGCAACGGGCGCTGCCGGACTCGCCCGCGGCCCGTGCCGGACTCGCCCGCGCCTTCGAGGAGGCCATCGTGGAGACGCTGGTAATCAAATGCCGGCGTGCCCTGGTCGCCGCCGATACCGGTGGGCAGCCGCGGCTGGTGGTGTCGGGTGGTGTTGGCGCCAATCAAAGGCTGCGTGAGTCGCTGCGCACCATGGCGCAGGAAAGCGGGGCGCAAGTGTTCTTCCCGCGCCTGGCGTTCTGTACCGACAACGGTGCCATGATTGCCTACGCCGGTATGCTGCGGGTCACCGATGCCGCAGCGGGCGATCTCGCCATCGGTGCGCGCGCGCGCTGGTCACTGGAAGAACTCAGGCCGCCCGCCGGCTGAATGCGTTTTGCCGGCGGCCCGTTGCCGGGTGGCTTCCCCGGGCATGACAGCCTGCTAGACTGGACGCAGATTTGCGCCGCCCTGACTCACCCGATGCGAGGCCTGCCAGACCCATGGACATCATTTACCTGCACGACCTGCGTATTGAAACAGTGATCGGGGTGTTCGACTGGGAGCGGCGGGTGCGTCAGACGGTGAGTCTGGACCTGGATATGGCGACCGATATCCGCCGCGCCGCGGCCAGCGACGATATTGAGCACACCCTGAATTACAAGGCCGTGGCCAAGCGGTTGATCAGCTTTGTCGAGCAAAGTGAGTTCCAGCTGGTGGAAACGCTGGCCGAGCGCGTGGCAGGGATTTTGCTGGAGGAATTTGCCATCCCCTGGGCGCGGGTGCGGGTGAACAAGACCGGCGCCGTGCGCGGTGCGCGCGATGTCGGCGTCGTCATCGAGCGGGGCGATCACAGTGCCTGAAGTTTTCGTCAGCCTGGGCAGCAATATCCGGCCCGAGCACTATATGCACGAGGGCATCGCCGCGCTGGAGCGGGCGTTTGGTGCGGTGCGGGTTTCCACCATCTATCGGTGTCCGGCAGTGGGCTTTGACGGCCCCGATTTCCACAATGCGGTGGCGGCGTTCCACAGCGATCTTGCCGTGGGCGAAGTGGCCGCCAGGCTGCGCCAGATCGAAAATGACTGCGGCCGCCAGCGCACAGGCGCGAAGTTTTCCAGCCGGACGCTGGATCTGGATCTGTTGCTGTATGGCGAGCAAGTGCTGCACGAGCAAGGTCTGGACATCCCGCGCCGCGAAATCACCCGCTACGCTTTCGTTCTCAAACCACTGGCCGAGCTTGCGCCGGATCGCCGCCACCCGGAGAGCGGTCAAGCCTTCGATGATCTTTGGCGGGCGTTTTCGGATTCCAGCCAAAGGTTGGAAGTGGTAGCCAGGTATTAAGTAGTTAAGTATTAAGTATTAAGGCGCGGGATATGCGGTTGCCGGACAGATGGCCGTGGAGTGCGCGCGGAAAGCGCTCCAATTGGTCTGGAACGGCCGCAGGCCCTTCCTCCTCCCCTTAACTACTTAATACTCCCATTCAATACCCCAGGCTCCGCCCGCCATCGACCGGAATGATCTGGCCGGTGATGTAGTCGGCTTCGGCGATCAGAAAACGCACTGCTCGGGCGATGTCCTGTGGTTCTCCGGCGCGTTCCAGGGGGACCTTGGCGAGGATTTTGGCGCGCATTTTATCGCCCATGTCCTCCGGCCACAGGATGGCGCCCGGGGCCACCGCGTTGACGCGTACTTCGGGGCCCAGTTCGCGGGCCAGTGAACGGGTCAGCATCACCAGCCCGGCCTTGGCCGAGCAATATACCGGGTGGGTCTTGAGCGGGCGCTCGGCGTGGATATCCGCCATGTTGACGATGCAGCCGCGTTGCTCGCGCAGCCACGGCGCGGCGGCCTGCGACAGGAACAACGGCGCGCGCAGGTTGGTGCCCATCAGGTCTTCCCAGTCCTGCGGCGTGATCTCGCCCACCGTAGTGGGGTAGAACGTGGAGGCATTGTTGACCAGCACATCGAGACGCCCCCAGCGCTGTGCGGCGGCGCTGACCAGCGGCTCCAGTGCGGCCGTGTCCAGCAGGTCGGCCTGCAACGTATGGGTGGAGTCCGGGCGCCGGGCCTCGAGTTCTTCGCACAATCCGTTGGCGCCGGCGGCGGAGCCGCGATAGTGCACAATCACATTCATGCCGGCGGCATGCAGTGTGCGCGCCACCTCGGCGCCGATGCGGCGACCGCCGCCGGTGATCATCGCGCATTTGCCGCTAAGCTCGGGTCGTTTATCCTGCATGCTCCTGATGACTCCCCTGAGGAATTTCAATGAGTGCTGCCAATGATCCGCTGGCCGATGCGCCGCCACCGTCGCCGGATGCGCTGGCGCATTCACAGCGCTTGCAGGCGCTGATCGCCGCGGAAATCGAGGCCACCGACGATGGGCGCCTGGGCTTCGACCGTTATATGGAGCTCGCATTGTATGCGCCCGGGCTGGGCTATTACAGCGCCGGGGCGCGCAAATTCGGTGGCGCCGGTGATTTTGTGACCGCGCCGGAGATCTCGCCGCTGTTTTCGCGCTGCCTGGCACGCCAGTGCGCGGACATTCTTGAAACGCTGGGCGGCGGCGACGTGCTTGAACTGGGCGCCGGCTCCGGCGTGATGGCTGCCGACATGCTGCGCGAGCTGGCGACGCTGGACAGGTTGCCGGCGCGCTACCTGATCCTTGAGCTGAGCGGCGAACTGCGTGAGCGCCAGCAACAGACGCTGGCGGCACAGGTGCCGGAACTGGCCGAACGGGTACAGTGGCTGGACCGGCTGCCCGAGCAGCCGCTGCGCGGCGTGATCCTGGGTAACGAAGTGCTGGATGCGTTGCCGGTCAAGCGTGTCATGCGCTCGGCTCATGGCTGGCGCGAACTGTGCGCAGGGCTGGATGGCGAGCAGTTTATGGAAGTGTCGCGCGAGCCCGACGAAGCGCTGACGCAGGCCCTGGAACGCCTGCCCGGATCGCTCCCCGAGGGCTATCGCACCGAAATCAACACCGGCCTGGCGCCCTGGCTGCAAACGCTGGCCGAGATGCTGGGCGAAGGCTCGATGCTGTGGCTTGACTATGGTTTGCCGCGGGCGGAGTACTACCACCCGCAGCGCCTCACTGGTACCCTCCGGTGCCATTATCGGCATCGCGCCCATGATGATCCCTGGCGCTGGCCGGGATTGCAGGATATTACCGCCTGGGTGGATTTCACCGCGGTGGCCGAGGCGCTGACTGACGCCGGGCTCGGGCTGGACGGTTACACCACCCAGGCCCACTTCCTGCTCGGCGGCGGGCTTGAGGCGCTTGCCGGCGCGGCACTGAGTGACCCCGGCGCCGGCGAAAGCGAGGCGCAGGTGCGCAATCGTCTCGACGTGGCCGCGCAGATCAAGCGGTTGACGCTACCCTCGGAGATGGGTGAGGCGTTCAAGGTGATCGGCTTTGCAACCGATCCGGCCCTGGCATGGCGCGGCTTCGGGCTGCGGGACATGGCCGCGAAATTGTAGGGTTTATCGGGTTTTCAGTGTTCAGGCGGGTGGGCATCGGTGCCCGGCGCTGTCGCGATGGATCGTTGTTCAATCATGGTGGTGCCTTTGCATGTTGTTGCTGCCCGTTCTGTTTCTGGCTGTTCTACAGGGACTGACTGAGTTTCTGCCCATCTCCAGCGCCGGTCATCTGATTCTGGCGCCGCACCTGTTCGGTTGGGAAGATCAGGGCCTGACGTTCGATGTGGCGGTGCATGTGGGCACGCTGGTCGCGGTCATGCTGTATTTCCGGCGGGAGCTGGCGGCGATGACCTCGGGGTGGTTTGGTGCGGTGTTGCACGGCCGGCATACGCCCGACAGTCGTCTGGCCTGGGGGGTGTTGTGGGGCACCGTGCCGGTGGGGCTCGCGGGGCTTGCTTTCGCTGGAGTGGTGGCGAGCGAGCTGCGTTCGCCGCTGGTGATCGCCTGGGCGGGCATCGGCTTTGGTCTGGTGATCTGGGCGGCGGATATCCTGGGTCGCCGCAATCGCGACGAATACATGCTCACGTGGAAGGATGTGCTGGTGGTGGGCGTGGCGCAGGCCATCGCCCTGATCCCGGGCACCTCGCGCTCGGGCATTACCATCGCCGCCGGTCTGGCCATGGGGCTCACCCGGCAGGGTGCGGCGCGCTTTTCCTTTCTGCTTTCGATCCCGGTGCTGATCCTGGCCGGGGGCTACGAAACCCGCCTGTTGCTGCTCGATCCCGAACGTGTGCAATGGGGGTATACGTTGCTGGCGACGGCGGTGTCGGGCGTGGTCGCCTACACCACGATCCATTTCTTCCTCGCCCTGATCGAGCGTATCGGCCTGGCGCCGTTTGTGATCTACCGGATTGGCCTGGGGCTGGTGCTGTTGTGGGTGTTTCTGTGAAGGACGCTCAACGCAGCGTGCTTGCAACGCGCCCGGCCGCTGGCAGGTGCGGCCGGCGCGCATCCTGATCAAGGCTTGATCAGTCGTTGTCCCGGAGTCTGTTGACTTCCAGGCCCCGTGCCCGCAACAGCTCGATGACGTTGCCGGGCCCCACCAGGTGAGCGGCGCCGACGACCACAAGGTAGTCCTGCCGGTCGTCGAGCAGGGCTTCAAGCTGTGGCACCCAGGCTTCGTTGCGTTGCACCAGGGCGCGTTCGTAGACCTCGGGGAATTCCTCGAAGCCGGCGACCAGCAGGGTTTCCAGTGCTTCGGCATCACCGTTGCGCCAGGCGGCGACCAGCCGCGGCACTTCGCTTTCCACGGCGTCCAGCTCTGCCAGTGAATGGCGGAGGAAGTTTTCTTCCATCTCCGGGTCCATGCCGTAGAGCACTTCAAGCTGATCGTCCACGTCCTCCAGCCCGCGCACCGGTCGGTCCTCTTCGCCGGCGCGCTCGAACAGATACATGTCAACGCCCAGGTCGGTACGGTAACCGGCTGCCTGTATGCGCTGCATGGTCAGCATCAGCGCCAGTGCCCATGGTCGCAGATGGGCTACGGCCCCCAGTGGCAGGCCGATCTCCGCCAGCAGCGCTTCCAGTTCACCCAGTGTTTCTGCCGTCAGCACATCGGCCAGCGTCTTGCCGTCGTGCAACTGACCGTGCTCCAGCATGGTCTGATTGACCTTTTGCATGGTTGCGGCGTCGAGCGTGATTTCCAGCACCAGTTCGTCGGTTTGTTGCCAGGACTCGAGCAGTCGTTCCGGCAGCGGGTAGTCGTCTTCGCGCAAGACATGGATGGAGCCGGTGATGTGCACGGTATTGTGCTCGCCCTGGATCTCCCAGGTAAGTGGCTGGCCGGCGAGGGTGTTGTGTGGCCACAGGCAGAGCAGCAGTATCAGTGACAGCCAAACGATATTCCTGTTCATGCGTCCTCCCTGAAGGGTGTTGTTATTGCTCACCGATGGCCAGGGCGATCGCCGCGCGGCGTGCCGCGCGAATGGCCTCGGCTATCTCCGGTCCCTTGCCGGCGCGGTGGGCAATGGCCGCGGTGTCTACACGGGTGGCTGCCGCCAGCGCCTGCTCCAGGCGTTCGGCGGGCGGCCAGGGCCGGTGGGTGCCGGTGTGGTTATGTCGTGCCCGGTAATCAGCATGGCATACCGTTAAAAGTCCGGCCAGTCGTTCGGGGCGGCGCAGGGCGTCGGCCTGCTCCAGCCAGGCCAGCAGGTGCTCCGCGTCCATCTGGCCGGCCTCATGACAACGCGGGCACAGTCGGCCGGCCAGCTCCGCCAGCTCGCGAAAGGCACGGGGCACGGGCAGACGTTGCGCCATGGCGTCAATGGCGGCCACCGGGTCGGGCAGGGCCTGCATGAGTGCCGCGAAGCGTTCCGGGGTGCCGGCATCCAGCCTGACCGCCTGCTCCAGGCAGGCCAGCGCCGGCCCCAGTGCGTCACCGGCGAGCTCCGGGTAGAGCCGGTCCAGGGCGCCGCACCCGGCGAGCACCTGGAAGAAAACAGCCGGCTGCGACTCGTCCAGCGCACGTTGGGTTTCCTGCCACACGCGATCGGCGACCAGGGCGTCGACCTCGCCGGCCTCGACCATCTCGCGCATCAGCGTCAGTGTTTCCGGCGCCACGCGGAACTGCAGCGGCGCCAGGCGGGCGGCGAAGCGCGCCGTGCGCAGGATGCGTACGGGGTCCTCACCAAAGGCCGTGGAAACATGGCGTAACAGTCCTGCTTCCAGGTCCTGCTGGCCACCCCACGGATCAATGAGGTTGCCTTCATCGTCCATGGCCATGGCGTTGATGGTCAGGTCGCGGCGCTGCAGGTCCTGTTCCAGCGTGACTTCGGGGGCGGTGTGGAAGTCGAAGCCATGGTAGCCCGGCGCAGTCTTGCGCTCGGTGCGCGCGAGCGCATATTCCTCGCGGGTCTGCGGGTGCAGGAAAACGGGGAAATCCTTGCCCACCGGCAGGTACCCGGCATCCTTCATGTGCCGCGCGCTGCCGCCGACGACCACCCAGTCCCGTTCACGCGGTTGCCGGTTGAGCAGCCGGTCGCGTACCGCGCCGCCGACCAGGTAAATACGGGGTTCAGCCATTCCAGTCGTGTCGCGCCTCGCGCCGGAAGTCCGGGTAGCGTTCCCGCGCCGCCAGCGCGCCCAGGTAGGTCGGCACGATGGCTTCCATGGGTTGCGGTTCGATGCCGAAATGGGCAAACCCGTTGCGCCGGCACACGCTGTCGATGCGCGTGGACATGTAGTTGTCCACCGAGAAGGGTTTGCCGGGCAGAAACTCCATCACATAGGCCTGCACGCGTGACAGCAGATCGTTGAGGCCGATGATGCGCCGCCGGAGGCCTGCCGTGCGCGCCGTGAACTCCACGATCTCGCGCAGGGTATACGTATGCGGGCCGCACAGGTCGTAGCGTTCACCCCAGGTGTGCGGGTCGTCGATGCTGTCGGCAAAGGCCCTGACTACATCACCCACGTAGACCGGCGCATAGCGTGACCGGTGGCAGGCCAGTGGAAAGGCCAGTGGCACCATCCGCAACAGGCCGGCGAACCGGTTGATGAAGGTGTCGCCGGGGCCGAAGATCACCGACGGGCGGAATACCGTCACCTTGACCTCGGGCCGTGCCTGCAACACCACCTGGTTTTCGCCCTCGCCCTTGGTGCGCAGATAGTAGCTTGGCGCGTGGCCGGGGTCGGCGCCCAGGGAGCTCATGTGCAATAACCGTGGCACACCCACGCGCCGGCAGATCTCCGCCACGCGCCGTGCCAGCTTGACATGCACGCGGTGAAAGCCGCTGCCGTCGTGCTCGCGCTCGTTGAGAATGCCGATCAGGTTGATCACCACATCATGACCACGCAGTGCGCGTTCCAGCACCTCCGGATCGTGCACATTGGCATTGCGCAGGCGCACCGAAGGCACCACCAGCAGTTCCCGGTGACGCTCGCGATTGGCGGTCAGCACCGTCACGCGGTGCCCGCGGTTGTAGAGTTCGTTGGCAAGATGGCGGCCGACAAAGCCGGTGCCGCCGAGAATGCAGATGTTTCTGGATGTCATGGTCAGCCCTGAACGCCCGAGTGAATTTGGCCGTGGTTCATGCAACGTCGCACCATTCTACGCTGTGGGCCGGGCCGTGTCAGATGCAGGCCTCGCGCGATTGACTATTCGTCATGTGCGGAGTCGTTTGCGGGCGCTGCATGAAGTACGTTTTGGCGACGAATGCCGCGCCGCCGACCAGAACTAACAGCACAACCAACGTGGCGAGAGTTGTCTTGTTAATACGTCGCATGGAGGTTCCTCCAGTCGAATCAGGGCTTTGATCCTGAATCCGTGACGCTGTTTCTATAAAAAGTGTTCGCTTACCCAGCAATAACCTGGCTTTGATGGCGTTCTACCGGTCCTTCATCATTCACCCAGCAGATGAGGACCGATATGAAGCCA
>SLLK01000022.1 GCA_007134115.1 Gammaproteobacteria bacterium
CGTGTGGAGTCGATCCACAACGCTGCCGTGCACTACGGCCAGCACTTCTTCAAGGGGATCGGGGCCGCCCGACGACTGTTCGGATCAGCTGCTGTGCCCTGACCGACTCAGCGGGGAATCCTTACCACACGCCTTTTTCGGCCTCACCAGCGCCGGACGGTTTTCTGTGGCCCGGCACCCTCAAATCAAGGTGCCTTAAGCCCCTTGATCCCGACTATCCGGCCCAAACACCCCGAAAACGAACGCTGTGCCGGAAGTGAAACTGTAAAACAGCTCAAAAAAGCCGGCGGGCATCACTCAGGTGATGGATGTCCTGGTAGTCCTCTCTGGCTTGGCGTGAGAACGAACTTGCCCTACTTCACAATGCAATAGCACGGCACATATTCCGTCCCGGGCAGCTTCATGCGGTGCTCTGCCGCAAAGCTGTGCAGCAGTTCGTCGAGTGCCTGCATGATGCGCTGTTCGCCATGGATCTCGAACGGGCCGTGCTTTTCCACCGCGCGGATGCCGTGGTCCTTGACGTTGCCGGCGACAATGCCCGAGAAGGCGCGGCGCAGGTTGGCGGCGAGCTGGTGGGGCGGCTGGTCGGCGTGTAGTGCCAGCTGTGTCATGGCCTCGTGTGTGGGCTCGAACGGCATTTGCAGTTCGTGGTCGATATGCAGCAGCCAGTTGAAGTACCAGGCGTCGCTGCGGGCACGGCGAAAGCGGCGCACATCCTCCAGGCCCTGTTTCATGGCGCGGGCGACCGCGACCGTGTCGTTGACGATGATGCGGTAATGCTCGCGGGCCTGCTCGCCGAGAATGCCGGTGATGAACTGGTCCACGCGGCGGAAGTAGTCCTGGCTGTCCGCGTTGCCGGTGAGTACCACGGGGAAGGGTATGTCGGCATTGTCCGGGTGCATCAGGATGCCCAGCAGGTAAAGCAGTTCCTCGATGGTGCCCACACCGCCGGGAAACACAATGATGCCGTGCCCGGCGCGCACAAAAGCCTCCAGCCGTTTTTCGATGTCGGGCATGATCACGAGTTCGTTGACCATGGGATTGGGCGGTTCGGCGGCGATGATGCCGGGCTCACTGATCCCCAGGTAGCGACCATTGGTAATGCGCTGCTTGGCGTGACCGACGCTGGCCCCTTTCATGGGGCCCTTCATCGCACCTGGGCCGCAGCCGGTGCAGACGTTGAGCCCCCGCAGCCCCATCTGGTGGCCGGTTTCCTTGGCGTAGTCGTATTCCTCTCGGGTGATGGAATGCCCGCCCCAGCACACCACCAGATCGGGCAGCGACTGCGCCCGCAGCACGCGCGCATTGCGCAGGATGTGGAACACCGCGTCAGTGATCCCGGCGGAAGTCTGCAGGGGGAATACCGGGGAGTCCTCGATTTCATTGCTGACGTAGACGATATCCCGCAGCACGGCAAACAGGTGTTCCTGGATGCCCCGGACGATGCGGCCATCGACGAAGGCGTTGGCCGGTGCGTTGCGCAGGTCCAGCTTGATGCCCCGGTCCTGCTGGATGATTTCGATATCAAAATCCCGGTGTGCTTCGAGAATGGCGCGGCTGTCGTCGGTATTGCTGCCGACATTGAGCACGGCCAGCGCGCAGCGCCGCAGGGTTTCATGCAGCCCGCCCTGACTGGTGTCGCGCAGGCGGTTGACCTCAATCTGCGAGAGAATTTCAAGACTGCCGCCGGGGACGATGCGCGCGTCCAGTGGGCGCTGCCCATCGGCCATGGCGGGGGTGGGTTTGCTCATGTTCTGGTTGCCCGTGTCGGTGGCCCGATGAGGTTCATGGTATCAGTGTTGGGGCGCGGCACAGATGGTTTGTCGGCGATTCATGTGCGCGCTGTTAGTATGCCTGCTTGATCTGTTGCGCCGGAGATAACCGCTATGAGCGTTGAGTATGCAGCGAATGGCCCTGTATGTACGGTCACCATTGATCGTCCGCACGCCCGTAACGCCGTGGACGGGCCGACTGCCGAGGCACTGGCCGATGCTTTCCGCCGTTTCGAGTCCGATGACTCGTTGTCCGTGGCGGTGCTGACCGGCAGCCAGGATAACTTTTGCGCCGGCGCGGACCTCAAGGCGATTGCGCAGGGCGACGGTAATCATGTGGCCGAAGATATGCACGTGGATGGCCCCATGGGGCCGTCCCGCATGGGGTTGTCCAAGCCGGTGATCGCCGCGGTGAGCGGGTATGCCGTGGCCGGCGGGCTGGAGCTGGCGCTATGGTGTGACTTGCGCGTGGCCGGCCGCAGCGCAGTGTTCGGCGTGTTCTGTCGCCGCTTCGGGGTGCCCCTGATTGATGGGGGTACGCAGCGTCTGCCGCGCCTGATCGGGCTGAGCCGGGCCATGGACATGATTCTGACCGGCCGGCCGGTGAATGCCGATGAGGCGCTGGCCATGGGCCTGGCCAATCGGGTGGTGGATGATGCCGAAGTGCTGTCCGCGGCGCAGGCCCTGGCAGCCGATATGGCCGCTTTGCCCCAGCGCTGCCTGCGCAGTGACCGGGAAGCCGCGCGGCGTGGTCTGGATATGGATTTTGCCGATGCCATGGCGCTGGAGACGCAGCTGGGCATGCAGGTGATCGCCAGCGGCGAGACGGTGCAGGGGGCATCGCGTTTCGCCGCCGGCGCCGGGCGTCACGGCACGCAACGGCGCGAGGAATGATCGGCGGTGGCCGGAGCGGTTCTCCGCCGGCCCGTTTTTGGATAGGATGACGGGTTGGCATATCGCGTGGCAGCCGCCACCGGCCCGCACCGTGGCTACAAGGATGCATACATCATGTTGAGTTATCCCGATATCGACCCGGTGGCGATCTCCATCGGCCCGTTCGACGTGCACTGGTACGGGATGATGTACCTGTTTGGTTTCGCCATTGCCTGGTGGCTGGGTATGCGTCGCGCTCGGGCGCCGCATACGGCGCTGAATGAACGTCAGGTGAGCGATCTGATTTTCTTCGGCGTGATTGGCCTGATCGTCGGCGCGCGCGTGGGTTATGTGCTGTTTTACGATTTCGCCGGGCTGATGGCCAACCCGCTGTCGCTGTTCGCTGTGTGGCAGGGCGGCATGTCGTTCCATGGCGGCATGCTGGGCGTTTTGCTGGCGCTGATCTGGGTGGCGCGCCGCGAGAATATCGCGTTCTGGGATGTGGGCGATTTCGCTGTGCCGCTGGCGCCGCTGGGTCTGGCGCTGGGGCGTATCGGCAATTTTATCAACGGTGAATTGTGGGGCCGTGTGACCGATGTGCCCTGGGGCATGGTATTTCCCGGGGGCGGGCCGGATCCGCGGCATCCCTCACAGCTCTACCAGGCAGCACTGGAAGGCGTGTTGCTGTTCGCGATTTTGTGGTGGTTTTCGAGCAAACCACGGCCGCGCATGGCAACCGCGGGGCTGTTCCTGGCCGGCTATGGCGTGCTGCGCTCCTTCGCCGAGTTCTTCCGTGAGCCGGATGCCCACATTGGTTACCTGGCGTTTGGCTGGCTGACCATGGGGCAGTTGTTGACCGCGCCCATGATCATTGCCGGCGTGGTATTGCTGGTGCTGGCGTATCGCCGGCCCGCTGCAACTGACGCCGGGAACTGACATGGAGCCGTATCTGGAACTCATGCGCCGGGTGCGTCACCACGGCACCCGCAAGGATGATCGCACCGGTACCGGCACGCTGAGTGTGTTCGGCCACCAGCTGCGCTTTGATCTGGCCGCCGGCTTCCCTGCTGTGACTACCAAGAAGCTGCATCTCAAATCGATTATCCATGAGTTGCTGTGGTTTCTGCAGGGCGATACCAATATTGCCTATTTGCGTGAACACGGCGTGACCATCTGGGATGAATGGGCCGATGAGAGCGGCGATCTGGGGCCCATCTATGGCCACCAGTGGCGCTCATGGCCGGCACCCGATGGCTCGACCATTGATCAACTGGCGGAGGTTGTGGCCGCGATCAAGCATAATCCCGATTCCCGGCGTCTGCTGGTCAGCGCCTGGAACGTGGCCGATCTGCCGCACATGGCGCTGGCACCATGCCATACCATGTTCCAGTTTTATGTGGCCGACGGGCGGTTGTCGTGCCAGCTCTATCAGCGCAGCGCCGATATCTTTCTCGGCGTGCCTTTCAATATCGCGTCCTATGCCCTGCTGACCATGATGGTGGCGCAGGTGTGTGAACTTGAAGTCGGCGATTTTGTGCATACTTTTGGTGATGCGCACATCTATCTCAACCATCTGGAGCAGGTGGACGAACAGCTGTCGCGCACGCCGTACCCGGCACCACGCATGCGCATCAATCCACGGGTGCGCGACCTGTTCGGCTTTTGTTACGAGGATTTTGAGCTGCAGGATTATCAATGCCACCCTGCGATCAAGGCGCCGGTGGCGGTCTGAACCGGTGCCTGGCGTGCCGGTCCCGAGGAGTTGTTGATGTTGATTTCACTGGTCGTGGCCATGGACAGGGAGCGCGGTATCGGTCAGGACAATCGCCTGCCCTGGCGGCTGCCCGCGGATATTGCCTGGTTTCGCGAAGTCACTATGGGCAAACCGATGGTGATGGGCCGTCGTACCCACGAGTCGATTGGCCGCACACTGCCGGGCCGTCTGAATATCGTGCTCACCAGCGACCGGGACTATGCGGTGGCCGAGGGCGCCATCATGGTGCATGATGCGGATGCTGCCATCGCCGCCGCCGGTGACGCGCAAGAGCTGATGGTGCTCGGCGGGACCCGCGTGTATGAATCCTTCATGCCGCGCGCCGATCGCATCTACCTGACTGAAGTGCACGGCGAGTTCCAGGCCGATACCTTCTTTCCGCAGATGGATTATTCCCGCTGGGAGGAAATCCGTCGTATCGAGCACCCCGTGGATGAGAAAAACCCGGTTTCCATGAGCTTCGTGGTGCTCGAGCGCCGCGATCCGCCGCGGGTCAGTGAGTTGTAACCCGCGCGAAGCGCACATTATTACCGCGCAAGACCGCAAAGGGCCGCCGAAGAACCTCTGCAAAGCGGGTGATGATGCCCGCGTTAGCCCGGTTTTTGTTTGGCTTCACAGGGCAGGGCGGTCAGTCGCGGTTTGCCCGGCTCGGCCAGTGATTCCATTTCCATGGCGGTCAGGCTGCCGCCCCACATGCAGCCGGTATCCAGCGGGTGGATGAGGGGGTTGCTGACCTCGCCCAGGGTGGACCAGTGGCCGAACACGATGTGGACGCCGCCATTGTGGCGTTCGGGGGCCTCGAACCAGGGCACCAGCGGTGCCGGCTGATCGCCGGGGGTGCCCTTGGCGTCCATGTCCAGCGCGCCGTCGGGGGTGCAGTAGCGCATGCGGGTAAAGGCGTTGGTGATGAAGCGCAGGCGGTCCATGCCGGTCAGTGCCGGGTCCCAGCGCGCCGGCTGGTTGCCGTACATCTGCGCCAGAAAGTCGCGATAGTCGGCGCCCTGCAGGGCCTGTTCAAGCTCGCGGGCGCAGGCGGCGGCGGTGGGCACATCCCATTGGGGCGGCAGGCCGGCGTGGACCATCACGGCGTTCCATTCGGGGGATTCCACCATCAGGGGGCGGTAGCGCAGCCACTCCAGCAGCGACCAGCGATCGGGAGCGTCCATGATGGGCGCCAGGGTGTCGTTGAGTTTGCCGGCGGTGTAGGCGGCGGCGAGCAGGTGCAGATCGTGATTGCCCAGCACGGTGACGGCGTTGTCGCCAAGATCCCGCACGAAACGCAGCGTCTGCAGCGAACCGGGCCCGCGGTTGACCAGGTCGCCGACGAACCATAGCTGGTCGCGGTCGGCGCTGAAGTCCAGTGCGTTGAGCAGGGCGCGCAGTTCTTCATAGCAACCCTGAATGTCACCAATGGCATAACAGGCCATATCTTGCTTCCTGATTGGTCGGGATCGTCGGGGGTGGTGGCGCGCCGGGCCTGATCCTATTGCAATACGTTGGGCATGGCCAGGGTGAACGCCGGGATGGTGGAGTCGAAGTGTTCCCCATCGTCGGCCAGCAGGCTGTAGCTGCCTTCCATGGCACCCACGGGGGTTTCCAGCATGGCCCCGCTGCTGTATTTGAAGCTTTCGCCGGGCTGCAGCCGGGGCTGCTTGCCGACCACGCCTTCGCCGCGCACCACGCGGGTGTCGCCGTTGCCGTCGGAGATAATCCAGTGACGGCTGAGCAACATGAGGCCGATCTGACCGGTATTGCTCAGGGTGATGTGATAGGCGAAAACGTAACGATCCCGCGCCGGATCGGATTGCTCATCCAGGTACTCGGTGCGTACGTCTACCGTCAGTTCGTAAGGCGCGTTTGTCTGGTTCATGCGAGTCGTTCCGGTTGAAGTCTGTGTGCTGATCGGGCCTACCCCAGGTGCACTGCGAGTACGTCGCATGGTGCGGCACGCAGCACGGCGGTGCCGGTGGAGCCGAGCATCAGGCCGAGCCCGTGGCGCTGGTGACGGCCGACGACGATCAGATCGACCTGTTGCTCCGTGGCCAGTTGCGCGATTTCGCGACGCACCGTGCCCACGCGCACATGGATGTGCCTGTTGGTGATATCCAGTGCCCTGGCGATACCGCGCAACTGCTTGCGGGCCTCGTCGACCAGTTCCTGCTCCACGCTGACCGGGGTCGGCACCAGCGTCTCGCTGGCCGGATCCACCGGGAAGTACTCGACCACGTGCGCCAGGCTGAGGTCGGCCTTGAAGCGGCGCGCCAGCTCCCGCCCGCGGGCGATCAGGGCCGTGTTGTCGTCCTCGGGGTCCACCGCAAGCAGGATATGGTGGTAATCCATGGCCGGCTCCGCTCGGGGGTTGTATGCAATGCGGCGAGTATATCATTGGCCAGGCTGGCTGAGTGCGCGCGAGATGGTGCCATAGTCGGCCGGGGCCAGGGTTTCGGGGCGTGCCGACGGGTCGATGTCCAGTGTTTCCAGCAGGCCGGGGCTGAGCATGTCCTTGAGCGCGTTACGCAGGGTTTTGCGGCGATAGGAGAAGGCGCGCGTGACCACTTCGCCGAACAGGCGTGGCGAGCCCACCTCGAATGGCGGGGTGGTGTGGGGTATGAGGCGTACCACGGCGGAGCTGACTTTGGGGGACGGCCGGAAAGCCCCCGGTCCGACGCCGAACAGTGGGCTGACGCTGCAGCGCCATGCCAGCATCACCGACAGGCGCCCGTAGGTGCGGTTGCCCGGACCGGCCGCCATGCGTTCCACGACTTCCTTTTGCAGCATGAAATGCATGTCGTGGATGGCTTCGGACTGGCTGAGCACGTGGAACAGCAGCGGCGTGGATATGTTGTAGGGCAGGTTGCCGATCAACCGCAGGGGACCGCCGCGTTCTTCGGCCAGCGCGGCGAAATCAAAGCGCAGGGCATCGGCACTGTGCACCTGCAGCTTGCCGGCATACTGGCTCATGGCCTCCAGGTTGGCGACCAGGTCACGGTCAATCTCGATGACGTCCAGCCGTTCCAGGGTCGCCAGCAGCGGCTCGGTCAGCGTGCCCGGACCCGGGCCAATTTCCACCACCCGGTCATCAGCGGCGGGGTTGACGGCCGCCACAATGCGCGCGATGACCGCCGGATCATGCAGGAAGTTCTGGCCGAAGCGTTTACGTGGTTGATGCTGCACGTATGCCTCCGGGCGTCACCGGCGCGGGCCGAAACCATGATCTCATTGCGCTGCTGCCTGTTGCGCGAACTCGATCGCCTGGCGTACAGCCGCTTCCAGGCTGCCTACATCCGCGTGCCCGGTGCCGGCCAGATCAAAGGCGGTGCCATGGTCGACGGACGTGCGAATGATCGGCAGGCCGAGGGTGATATTGACGGCGCGGCCGAAGCCCAGGTGCTTGAGCACCGGCAGGCCCTGGTCGTGATACATGGCCAGCACGGCATCGGCCTGCTGCAGATATTTGGGTGTGAACAGCGTATCCGCGGGCAACGGCCCGAGCAGGTCCATGCCCTGCTGTCGCAGTTCGTCGAGCACCGGTTCGATGACGGTTTTTTCCTCGGTGCCGATGTGCCCGCCTTCACCGGCATGCGGGTTGAGGCCGCTGACCAGAATGCGTGGTCGGGCCAGGCCGAAACGCCGTTGCAGATCATCATTCAGCACGTGCAGCACATGGCGCAGGCGCGGACGCGTCAGCGCGTCGGCCACATCGCGCAGCGGGATGTGGATGGTGGCCAGGGCGACGCGCAGGCCGGGCGCAGTGAGCATCATCACCGGTTCGCCGGCGCCGGTCAGCTCGGCGATCATTTCGGTGTGCCCGGAGAAGCGGATCCCGGCCTCGTTGATCACGCCCTTGTGTACCGGGCCGGTGACCATCCCGGCAAAATCACCCTGCAGGCAGCCGCGTGCGGCGCGGGTGATGGTTTCCAGGACATAGCGGGCGTTGGCCGGGTCGGGTTGCCCGGCCTGCACAGGCCGGTTCAGGGCCACCGGCATGACCCGTAACTGCCCCGGCTGTTGCGGCTGTGGCGCCTGCGACGGGTCGTCGTCGTGCAGCGAGAGCGGCAGCGACAGGGCCTGCGCGCGCTGTTGCAACAGTTCGGGATCGGCGATCACCACCAGCGACGCCGCGTGGGCCTGCTGCGCCAGCATCACGCACAGGTCGGGGCCGATGCCCGCCGGCTCGCCGGGGGTGAGGGCAATACGGTGGGTGGTTTCGGTCACCGGGCGTCAGCGTTCCAGCCGCATTTCCACAAAGGCCTCGCCGCGGATACGGCGCAGCCACATTTCCGTTTCTTCCTCGGCCTTGCGCTGGAATATGGCGCGTCGCGCCTCGTTGCGCCGAGCCTCGTCGGTCATGTCGCGCCGCCGCCGGTCGGTGACCTCCACCACATGCCAGCCAAAGCGCGTCTGGAAGGGGCCGCGGATGTCGCCGGGACGCATTTCGCGCAGCTCCTGTTCGAACTCGCTGACCGTGTCGCCGGGGCGGATCCAGCCCAGGTCCCCGCCGCGTGCGGCGGAGCCGCTGTCCTCGGAGAATGAGGGTGCCAGTTCACCCAGATCTTCGCCGGCCTGGGCACGGCGCGCCAGCTCGCGCAGCCGCTGGACGACTTCGTCTTCGGTCATGACTTCGCCGGGGCGCATCAGGATGTGCCGCGCGCGGATCTCTTCCACCATCACCGGCTCGCCGCCACGACGCTCGTCCATGTAAACCAGGTGAAAGCCGCTGGGGCTGCGGATCAGGTCGCTGGTTTCACCCTGGCTGATGTCGTCCGCCACGTCCACGAACAGCGTGGGCAACTCGGTGCGCCGACGCCAGCCCAGGTCGCCGCCTTCGAGCGCCTGCTGGCCGTCCGAATGCGCGATGGCCAGGTCACGGAAATTCTCGCCGGCGCGGGCACGCTCAAGTAGCTGCTCGCCCAGTCGCCGCTTTTCCCGGACCTGTTCCTGTGAGGGGTTTTCGGGCAACGCCAGCAGAATATGCCGCAGGCGGAACTGATCATCCTCGCCACCGCGCGCGGCCAGGTTCTCCAGGAAGTTGTCCACCTCGCGCTCGGTAATGTTGATACGTGCATGCACCTCGCGCTGGCGCACCTGCTCGAGGATGATCTGTTCGCGCACTTCTTCACGGAAGGTTTCGAAATTGATGCCCTCGCGGGTAATCGCGCGTGCGAATTCATCCAGGCTCATGTCGTTTTGCCGTGCGATGTTGGCGACGGCATTGTTGACCTGTTCTTCGCCCACGCGGATGCCGGCGCGTTCGGCGCGCTGCAGCTGGATTTCGTTGGTCACCATGCGGTCCAGCAATTGCCGGCGCAGCACATTCTGCGGTGGCACCGACTGCCCTTCCAGCCGCAGCTGATTGCGAATGGTGCTGACCCGTTCGTTGAGCTCGCTCTCCAGCACCACGCCGTCGTTGACGATGGCCACCACCCGGTCCAGAGGCTGGCGGTTGGCGCCAGCGTTGAGGCTGGCCGCCAGCACCGCCACGGTGATGATCATGGTGACGCCGGAGCGGATCAGGCGCGGCGTATTGCGCTGGTGTTGCATGGTTGGTAATCCGTTTTTGCTGTCGTTCGGGATGTCGACGGTTGTCGCATGATTCGCCAGTCTATCGTTCACTCGCCAGTATAACCGACGATGGCGTCTTCAAGCAGTTGATCCACGCCCTCGCCGAAACTGGTCAGGCCGCGCAATTCCAGTTGCACCATGATCGCGGTATCGGGATCCTCCCCGGCCACCCGGGTATGCCTTCTGCCCAGCACCCGGAGGCCCCAGCAGCAATTGCGATACTCCACGCCGGCCATGGTTTCCAGGGTGCTGGAATTCTCCAGATCATACTGCCACCGGCCGATGGCGCGCCACTTGCGACCCACCGGAAAGACTGCAGAAATGTCGGATTGTTCCAGCTTGCCATCATCGACGCGCCGCTGGCGATAGCCGAGGTTATAGGCATGCCCGGTCGACGGTGTGTACTGCAGGCGGGCCAGCCCGCGATTGCTGCGCTCGGCGTCCGGGTCCCATTGTATCTGTCCGCGCAGATTGAGGTCGGAGCGCCAGTTAACATCCGTCTGCGCCAGGATGTCTGAAGTGTTGCGCGTGTCCGGGGCGCCGTTGTCCAGTGTGACCTCGCGGTCGGCCAGGTGGCGTATGCCGGCGATGCTTGCCGACAGCAGCTCACGATGATTGGTTCTATCGAAAAAGCGCGTGGTCAGGCCCAGCGTCACCTGCCGGGCATCGCCAAGCCGGTCGGCGCCGCTGAAGCGGTTGGTGGAGAACAGGCTGGTGTAGCCGAACTCGCGCAGGCCGGTATCCAGCACCGGCAGATCGTCCTGGTCGCGCTCGGGCACATAGAGCCCGAAGATGCGCGGTTCCAGGGTTTGCAGCAAGGGCCGGTCGCCCAGTTGCAGGTCGCGCTCAAAAATGAGGCCGCTGTCCAGGCTGAGGATGGGCGCACTGCGGCTGGGTGAGGTGCCGTTGCTGGCCTGGGCTTCGTCGAGGTCCCAGGCGGTGCCGCGCCAGGCGGCGCGTGGCCGCACAAAATAACCGGCGCGTTCCAGCGGCATGCTCAGGCCCACCTCAAGGTCGCCGCGTGAAGCCTGGGAGCCGGCGCTGCGTTGCGTGAAGTGCACGGCCTCGGCCCGCGTGTCGAGCAACACGCCGCCGCTCAGCGGCAGGGGGCGGCGCGTTTGCGCTACCACCTGGGGCAGCCGCCTGAGCGGCTCGTCCTCGGCGTCCAGGTCGGGCTGCAGGGAGATAAAATCCTGCGCCCGTACGCGGAATTCCCAGGCGTCCTGGCGCTGCCGCAGTACCCCGCGGCGCTGCAGAAAACGGGCGCTGCTGTTGCTGAATGGGCCGCCCAGATCGTTGAAATAGTTGGCGTCACTGAGTTCCGAATAGTCGGTATCCAGCGTCCATGCGCGGGGCAGGCTGGCGCGTTGTTGCCAGCGCACGAAATAGCGATCGCGGTCGGCTTCGCTGTCGTCAGGCAGATACTCGGCATTCACGGTACCGCGCATGTTCTGCGTCAGATAACGATATTCGCCACCCAGCTGCGGTCCGCGTTTGCTCATATAGCGGGGGGTGATGGTGGCATCCTGATTGGGTGCGATGTTCCAGTACCACGGCACCTGTACGTCGGTGCCCGATGAGCTGGAGGAACCCGCGGTGGGAATCAACAGCCCGGTGCGCCGACGATCGTCGATCGGGAAGTAAATGTACGGCGTGTAGATGAAGGGCACGCCCATGAAACGCACCACCACATTGCGGGCGGTACCGATGCCTTCTTCGTGATCCAGGTTGAGGCGCCGGGCGCGCAGGCTCCACGCTTCTTCGTCCTCTTCACACGAGGTGTAGATGACATCGCGATACTGGCTGCGCTCCTCTTCGGTGACGCGTGCATACCCCGCGAAGCCACGCCCACGACGCACATTGAGGTAGTACTGCACGTCCTCGAAAGTGCTGGTGCCGGTGTCCAGCTCGGTCTGCGCCCGCGCTGCGGTGAAATCCGCGAATTCGCTGAAAAATTCGATGTTCCCGCTGGCAGTGACAGTGCGGGCGGAGGCGTCGTAGCGAGCTTCGTCGGCGAACAACTGCGACTCGCTGCGCCAGATGGAGACGTTGCCGCGCAGTTCGGTGATGCCCTCGCGCACCACCGCTGCATCCTGTGAATCCAGACGCACCGCGCCGGGGGGCAGTGTCTCATCAATGGCCGGCAGCTCGGGCCGTACCATGGGATTGATCAGCCCGCACTGCAGCGCTTGCTCCTGTGCTGCGGCCGCCGGCGGCAATGCCGTGGCGAGCATGAGCAAGGCCATGGTGATCCTGCTTGTTGCGCGCATCAGGTCCGGCTCTCACAGTCACCGGCAAGACCGGCTCTCATCGTCATTGGATATCCGTTACCATTGCTGGCACATTCCCGCCGTCTGTCAGTGCACTGTGGTATCACGTGGCAGGCTGTTGTCTGGCCCGGCCCGATGGGAGCTCAGCTTACCAGCCGGTAGCGGCGCGGGGAACCGCGACACGGAGGCTTTTGCTATGGATGAACGCAGTGACGCGCTGACGGCCTGGGTGACCGGGGTGGTCGCCGGTGAAATAGAGGACATACGGCTGCTCGCCGGGGACGCCAGTTTCCGCCGCTATTTCCGTGTGATCACGGCCGAGGGTGGCACGCTGGTGGCCATGGATGCACCGCCCCCGCATGAGGACGTACGTCCCTTCGTGGCAGTGGCCGGCATGCTGGAAAATATGGGGTTGCTGGCGCCCCGCATTATCTCTTCCGACGTGGAGCGCGGTTTCCTGTTGTTGTCCGACCTGGGCGACCGCACCTACCTCAGCGAGCTGGGTCCGGATAATGTGGACCCGCTGTATACCGCGGCGATGCAGGCGCTGGTCACCATGCAGGCGCAGGGGCAGTCGCATGCCGCGGCGTTGCCGCCGTATGATCGCCGCCTGTTGCTTGATGAAATGGGCCTGTTCCGGGAATGGTACCTGGGACGGCATGTCGCACTGAAGCTCAGGCGACGGGACATCGCGGCGCTGCAGGCGGCTTTTGATTACCTTGCGGATATGGCCGTCGCGCAGCCGCGCGTCTTTGTGCACCGTGACTACCACTCCCGCAATCTTATGGTCACGCCTTCAGGGACGCCGGGCATTCTGGATTTCCAGGACGCGGTGAACGGGCCTGTGGCCTACGATCTGGTTTCGCTGCTGCGCGACTGCTACATCGCCTGGCCGGAAGAACGGGTGCGTGGCTGGGTGCGGGAATATCTCGCCCTTGCCGCCGCTGCCGAGGTGGACACCGGCATGAACGAGGATGCTTTCATGCATGCGTTTTTCTGCATGGGCGCACAGCGTCATCTCAAGGCGGTGGGAATCTTTGCGCGACTGCATCATCGCGATGGCAAGGACGCCTACCTGGCCGATATTCCCCGCACCATCGGCTATCTGCGTCACTTCTGCGCGGACTGCGAACCGCTGGTTGGACTCGGCGAGGTGATTGAGCGCAGCCTGGATGCGGCCGCGGCATGAAGGCGCTGGTGCTGGCTGCAGGCCGGGGCGAGCGACTGCGGCCGTTGACTGATCGTGTGCCCAAGCCGCTGGTGCCGGTGGCTGGCCGGCCGTTGCTCGCCTGGCACCTGCATGCGCTGGCCGCGGCGGGCTTTGAGGAAGCGATCATCAACCTGTCGCACCTGGGCGCCCGGATACAGGATTTTGCCGGCGACGGCAGTGCCTTCGGTATCCCGGTGCGCTATTCGGACGAGGGTGAGCAGGCGCTGGATACCGGCGGCGGCATCCGTCATGCCCTGCCCCTGCTGGGCGAGGCGCCCTTTGCCGTGATCAATGCCGATGTGTTTAGCGATTTCCCGCTGGCCTCCCTGCGTGCGCGTGCGCCGGAGGCGGCGCACCTGGTGCTGGTGGATAATCCGCCGCATCACCCCGACGGTGACTTCTTTCTGTGTCACGATGAGGTTCGGACCACGGGTACCCGGCGCCTGACTTTTGCCGGGATCGGTGTTTACCAGCCGAGGATTTTCGCCGATGTATCGCGACGCATCTTTGCGCTGGGCCAGGTGCTTCACGCGCATGTGCCGGCCGGTGCCGTCAGCGGCGAACATTACCGTGGCATGTGGGTCGACGTGGGCACGCCACATCGGCTGGCCGAAGCTGAAACAGCAGCTCAGTCGCGGGGGTAAAGCTGCCGGCGCAGCGCATTTTCGAGCGGCAGGCGTACGTCGTCCAGTGTGATGCCGGGTACCAGATCGGCCAGCTGGGTGACTTCCAGTCCGGCATGGCCGCACGGATTGATGCGGCTGAAGGGCTCCATATCCATGTCGATGTTGAATGCCAGGCCGTGGTAGCTGCGGCCGGCGCGCACGCGCAGGCCCAGCGAGGCAATCTTGCGCTCGCCGACGTACACGCCGGGGGCATCCCGTCGGGGGTGGGCGTCAATCCCCAGATCGGCCAGCATGGTGACCACGGTCTGCTCCAGTGCCTCGACCAGCGCGCGTACCCCCAGGCCGAG
Source organism: Gammaproteobacteria bacterium (assembly GCA_007134115.1). Taxonomy (GTDB): domain Bacteria; phylum Pseudomonadota; class Gammaproteobacteria; order UBA5335; family SLRW01; genus SLLK01. The sequence goes on from SLLK01000022.1 coordinate 14,435, forward strand.
GCGACGAATGTCCAGTAGCGGGTAGACCACCCACTGGCCCGGCCCGTGATAGGTCACCTGCCCGCCGCGATCGGTAGCAATCACCGGGATGTCGCCGGGCGCCAGCAGGTGTTCGGGGCGACCGCTGACGCCCTGGGTGAATACCGGCGGATGTTGCACGAACCACAGTTCGTCCGGCGTGTGGGGCTGACGTGTGTCGGTGAACGTGCGCATGCGCTGCCACACGGCATGGTAGTCCTGCAGGCCCAGGTCGTGGCTGACGGCGGCGGGGGTGTCCGGGCGGGCGGGCATTACAGTCTATAGCACCATGAGTACGCGCGGATGGCCGCTGAGCTCGCGGTAAATTGCGTCAAGTTGCTCACGGCTGCGGGCCTCAATGGTGACCGTGACCGACAGGTATTTGCCGTTGCGGCTGGGACGACGCTGTATATCCTGCGGCGGAATGTCGCCGGCGTGGCCCTGCACAATGCCGGTGACCAGGCCGCTGAAATCATCCCCGTCATGTCCCATCGCCTTGATCGGGAACCGGCATGGAAAGACCAGGCCGTGGTCGTCGGTGCGCTGCATCAGGCTGCTCCCCTGAGCCACTCCTGTTTGCGTGCCTGAAAGGCATCGTACATGGTTCGCCACACATCGCCGACGCGGCCATTGCCGACAGTTTCGCCGTCGCGCCGGGTGACCGCCAGCAGTTCGCGGGTGGAGCTGCTGATCCAGATTTCGTCCGCTGTGGCCAGTTCCTTTTCCGCCACTGACCGTTCTTCCAGAGTGATTCCGGCCTGCGGTGCGAGTTCCACAATCAGATCGCGGGTCACGCCGGGCAGCAGGCAGTGGCCGTGCGGGGGCGTGGCCACGACGCCGTCGTGCACCACAAAGACGTTGCTGGCGGCGCCTTCGGTGAGTTCGCCGTCGCGGATCAGTATGGCCTCGGCGGCCTCGGCGGCGCAGGCCTCCTGGCTGAGCATCACGTTGGCCAGCAGGGCCGTGCTCTTGATGTTGCAATGGCGCCAGCGCGGGTCCGGGCGGGTAATCGCGGCCACGCCGCTGTCACGCACGTCGGCAGCCGGCAGCTCCAGTGGCGGGCTCATGATCACCACGGTGGGCGTGATATCCATGGGGAAGGGGTGCTTGCGGCGGGGTGCGACCCCGCGGGTGACCTGCAGGTAAATGGAGCGGTCGCCGCCGCCATTGCGCTGCACCGCCTCGTCCAGTAATCGCGCCCAGCCTGCCGGATCGTGGGGGTTGGCGATACCGGTGGCGTCCAGACTGTCCTGCAGCCGGTGCAGGTGCTGCTCGAACCGGAACGGGCGGCCCTGGTAGACCGGGATCACTTCGTATACGCCGTCACCGAAAAGAAAGCCGCGATCGAGTACCGGCACACTCGCTCTGGCCGGCGGCAACCATTCACCGTTGACGTAAAAAGTCTGCTCGGCACTCATTTGAACCACAGTCGCACATCATCGAGTACACGGCGGAAGAAGCCGCCTTCGCCCACTTCCTGTAGCGGGAACAGAGCCTTGTCGGCGATGGTTTCACCACCCAGCGTGACCTGCACGCGCCCCGTTTCGCGGTCCGGTCCGATGGGCGCCAGCACGGCGGACTCCAGGTCCATGTAGGCGTCGAGATCATCGTATTGCCCGCGCGGGATGGTCACGTACAAATCCTCGCGCAAGCCCAGCGCGACTTCATCGCGCGCGCCACGCCAGACCCGGGCCCGCGTAAGCTCTTCGCCGGCGCTGTAGAGCCGATGGGTCTGGAAAAAGCGGAAGCCGTAATTGAGCAGGGCGTAACTGGCGCTGGCGCGGGCTTCGTCGTTGCGGGTGCCGGTCACGACCGAAATCAGCCGGGTGTCGTCGCGTTGCGCGGAGGCGGCCAGATTGTAGCCGGCGGATTCAGTGTAGCCGGTTTTCAGGCCGTCCACGCTGCTGTCGCGCCACAACAGGCGATTGCGATTGTGCTGGCGAATGCCGTTGTAGGTGTACTCACGCACCGCGTACCAGCCGTAATGCTCGGGAAACTCGCGAATCAGGCTGCTGGCCAGGCGCGCGATATCGTGCGCGGTGGTGCGCTGCTCACTGTGTCCCAGGCCGGTGCTGTTGGCGAACTGCGTATTCTCCAGGCCCAGTTGCTGCGCCGCGGCATTCATCATTTGCACAAAGGCTTCTTCGGAACCGGCCACATGCTCGGCGATGGCCACGGAGGCGTCATTGCCGGACTGGATGATCATGCCCTGCAGCAGTTCCTCCAGGCTGACCCGCGAATTGACTTCGATGAACATGCGCGAGCCTGGCATGCGCCAGGCTTTCTCGCTGATCACGATTTCGTCATCCAGCGAGATGTTGCCGTCGCGCAGGGCACTGAACGCGATATAGGCGGTCATCAGCTTGGTCAGGCTGGCCGGTTCTATACGATGGTCGGCGTTTTCCGCCGCCAGTACGCGCTTGCTGTGATGGTCGAGCAGGATGTAGCTGGTGCCGCCCACAGGGGGTGGAGAGGGCACCGGCGTGCGCGCGGCCAGGGTGACACTGCCGTAGAGCAGGCACATGACTGCGCAGGCCAGGGCCAGTCGGGAAGCTCGTTGTTTCATGAATGTAAAGGCTCTCACAAGGTTGGGATGCGTTCAGTCAAATACGACATGCGTGCCGTACACGCCCATTTTGGCCGCGGCGCTGCTCATGCGGTCCAGTTCCCGCGAATTGCTTGCCGGCCCGGCGCGTACCCGGAACAGCCGCGCCTCGCCCTGACCTGATTCATGAATAAAGACCGGGCCAATGTCGCGGGATTCGAGCTGGCGGCGCAGTTTTTCCGCGTTTTCACGCGAGTAAAAGGCGCCAAACTGCAGAAACACGGGGCCGCTGTCGCTGGCCGTTGATACCGGCTGGCTGATACGGCGAGCCGCCGGCGGACCGGTGTCCGGTTGACGTCCCGGCACAATAGCACGGACTTCCACCGGCGCGGTGCCCTGTTCATGCATATCCAGTTTCTTGGCCGCGACGTAGGAAAGATCAATGATCCGGTTGTCCACGAACGGGCCCCGGTCATTGACGCGCACGATGATGCTGCGGTTGTTTTCCAGGTGTGTGACGCGCACATAGGTGGGCAGTGGCAGCCGGGTGTGGGCGGCGGTCATCGCATACATGTCGTAGGGCTCGCCGCTGGAGGTGCGCCGACCATGGAACTTGGTGCCGTACCAGGAGGCCACGCCGCGCTCCACATAACCCTCGGCACTGTCCATGGTGTAGTAGGTGCGGCCGAATACTTCGTAGCTGGCCGGGTTGCCGTAGCGGCTGTGCGGCTCGTTGCGCGGCACCGGGTCGGGAATGCTGGCGATATTGGGTACGGAGCCGGGGCGGGGCGCGCTATCGCCTTCGGCCGGCCAGTGGGCGCGGGCACAGCCGGCCAGGATGACGGCCGCGATGACCATGACCACCCACGGGCGCCGGTTTTCAGGCGCCATCCTGAGCCTCCTTCTGCTCACGGATTTGTTCGCTGAGCAGATACGTCGCCATGGCGTAAAGCTTGCTGCGGTTATAGCGGGTGATGACGTAGAAGTTCCTGAAGCCGACCCAGTATTCCTTGTTGTCCGGCTGTTCCAGGGCAATCAGGGTCACCTTTTCGCTGCGGCTGTGATCTTCTTCCAGGCGCAGTCCGGCGCGGTGCAAATCGCGCAGGGTATGTTCCGGCTCCAGGGTTCGGGTATCCAGTTTATCGGCATTGCGCGGCGGCCGGCTGGCGGCGGCGACAATGGGTGCGCCGGCTTCCCAGCCATGCGCGGCGAAATAGTTGGCGACACTGCCGATGATGTCGGCGTGCGTGCGCCACAGGTCGGTGCGACCGTCGCCATTGAAGTCCACGGCATAGTGCCGGTAGCTGCTGGAGATGAACTGCGGCATACCCATGGCGCCGGCGTAGGAGCCGCGCACTTCGGCCGGGTCCATGCCCTGTTCGCGGGCCAGCAACAGGAATTGCTCAAGTTCGCGCAGGAAGAACTCGCCGCGCGGCGGGTACTCGAAACCCAGCGTGGTCAGCGCGTCAACGATGCGATAGCGTCCGGTATAGCTGCCGTAGCTGGTTTCCACGCCGATGATGGCCACGATAATCTCGGCGGGTACGCCGAATTCTTCTTCCGCGCGGGCCAGTACTTCAGTATTTTCCTGCCAGAATTTGACGCCGCCCCGTACCCGTTCCGGGGTGAGGAATATGGGGTAGTACTCGTACCAGGGACGGGCTTCGGCCGGGCGCTTGACGGCTTCGAGGATATCTTCGCGCAGACTGGCGCCGTCAATCAGGCTGGCCACCCCCTCGCGTTCGAAACCATGTTCGCTGACCATGCGCTCGATAAAACGCTGGCGTTCGGCCTGTGAATTCACATCGGCGTGTGTCGCCGCCGCCGTGGTCAGCAGGAACAAAGCGATCGCGATCAGGGGTAGCCGGGTCATATGTCGGTATCCGGGGTTGTGCATCAGTGCGCGATCAGTTTGCGATTGGTCTGGATGGACATGAGAATACCGAAACCGGCCAGCAGCGTCACCAGCGAAGTGCCGCCGTAGCTGACCAGCGGCAGCGGTACGCCCACGACCGGTAACAAACCGGTGACCATGCCCACGTTGACGAACAGGTAGGTGAAGAAGGTCAGGCTGATGCTGCCGGCCAGCAGCCGTTCGAAAGTATCCTGGGCGCGCATGGCGATTTGCAGGCCGCGCACGATGACCAGCAGGTACAGGCCGAGCATGACCAGTGCGCCGAGCAGGCCGAATTCCTCCGCGAACACGGCGAAAATGAAATCGGTAGAGCGTTCGGGCAGGAACTGTAAATGCGCCTGGCTGCCATTGAGCCAGCCCTTGCCGAACAGCCCCCCGGAACCGATCGCGATTTTAGACTGGATGATGTGATAGCCGGCGCCCAGCGGGTCCTGTTCGGGGTTGAAGAACGACAGCACGCGCTGGCGCTGGTAGTCATGCATGACCATCCACAGGATGGGCACCATGGCGCCGATCAGGGCGACCATCAGGACCCAGATATACCAGCGCAGGCCGGCCAGAAACAGCGTGAACATGCCGGCGCTGGCGACCAGCAGGGCAGTGCCCAGATCGGGCTGGCGCGCAATCAACACCACCGGCACCACAATCATCACCATGGCAACGGCCAGGCTGCCGATACGCGGCGGCAGTTCGCGGTCGTGAAAATACCAGGCCACCATCATCGGCAGGGTGAGTTTCATCAGCTCGGAGGGCTGGAAGCGCAGAATGCCCAGATCCAGCCAGCGCTGGGCGCCCTTGCCGGTGTCGCCGTAGAACATTACCAGAATCAGTAACAACAGGGTGCCGGAGAACAGCCAGGGTGCCCACAGCCGGATATTGGCCGAGGGTATCTGCGCCACCATCAGCAGTACGGCGAATGCGAAACCCAGCCGCAAGGTCTGGCGCAGCGCGATGGCTGTGCTCTCGCCGCTGGCGCTGTAGAGCACCGCCATGCCCATCAATGACAGCAGTACCAGCGCGACCAGCAGGGGCAGGTCGATGTGCACCTGTTGCAGGGCGCGCGTCCAGGACCCGCTGATCGGCTCGTTGCTGCGCAGGTTGCTGTAAACACTCATGGTTGTTCCCCGGTAAGCCAGGCGTCCATGACCGCGCGTGCCACCGGCGCCGCTGCACGGCTGCCGCTGCCGCCATGCTCCACGATCACGGCTACCGCAATCTGTGGATCCTCGACCGGGGCAAAGGCGATGAACAGTCCATGATCCCACAGGTGGGGCGGAATCAGGTCCTCGTCGTACTCCTCGTCCTGGGCCAGGCCGAAGACCTGCGAGGTGCCGGTCTTGCCGGCCATGCGGTACTGCATGCCCCAGCGCTGACCGCGCGCCGTGCCGGTGTCGCTGTGCACAACGTCCTGCATGGCTGCGGCGATTTTGCTCCAGGCATCGGGGTCGGACATGGTCACCGGCTCAAGTACCTCCGACATCGGCGCCATGCTGCCGGAGCTGGCGGTGTCCTCGATGGCGCGCAGCATATGCGGCCGAATGCGTCGCCCCTGGCGTGCCAGGGTGGCGGTCGCCTCGGCCAGCTGCATGGGAGTGGCCAGCATGTAGCCCTGACCGATGCCGGCGATCACGGTCTCGCCGCGGAACCAGGGTTCGCCCAGCGCTTCGCGCTTCCATTCGGCGTTGGGCATGAGTCCGGGCCGCTCGCCCTGCAGGTCGACGCCGGTGACGGCGCCGAATCCCATCAGCGTCATGTATTCGTGGATACCGTCAATGCCCAGTTCCACGGCCAGCTTGTAGAAGTACACGTCGCAGGATTCGACGATGCCCTTGTGCAGGTCCACGCGGCCATGGCCTTCCTCTTTCCAGTCGCGGAAGGCGCGGCTGTAATTGGGCAGAAAGAAACGGCCGCGGCAGTTGATGTGGTCTTCCCTGAGGGCGCGGGTTTCCAGTTGCGCCAGGCCGAGGAAGGGTTTCACGGTGGAGCCCGGCGGATATTGTCCGCGAATGGCGCGATTGAACAGCGGGCGCCGCCGGTGATGCTGCAACTCGTTGTAGTCGAGCGCGGAAAGGCCCTCGACAAACATGTTGGGGTCAAAGGTGGGCGTGCTGAGCAGAGCCAGAATTTCGCCGCTCTCCGGTTCGATAGCGACGACTGCGGCGGTTTGGTCACCCAGCGCTTCCATGGCCGCCTGCTGCAGGCGAATATCCAGGGTCAGGTGGATGTTGCGGCCCGGCCGCGGGCGGCTGGTATCGACCGTGTCGAGCATGCGGCCCTGGGCATTCACCTCCACGCGGCGGTAGCCGACCTCGCCGTGCAGAAAGGATTCGTACTGTTGTTCCATGCCGGTCTTGCCGATGTGCGCGCTGCCCCGGTACTGGCGGCGGTCCACCCGCCGCAAGTCGGCGTCGTCGATACCGCCCACGTAGCCCACGCTATGGGCGGTCAGCGGGCCATAGGGGTAGTGGCGGATGAGATTGGCGCGCATTTCCACGCCCGGAAACTCATGCCGGCGCACGGCAAAGCGGGCCACCTCGTTTTGCCGCAGGCGCAGGCGGATGGGCACTGCCTCGAAGGGCCGCTGGCGGCGCATCTGTCGTTGCATGCGCTCTATATCGTGCGGGCTGATCTCGACCAGGCTCGACAGGCGCTCCAGGGTGACATCCATATCCTCGACCTGCTCGGGGACGATGTCGAGCTGGTAGGCGGGCAGATTCTGTGCCAGCACGACGCCGTTGCGATCCAGGATCAGGCCGCGTGGCGGCGGCTCGGGCAGAATGCGTACGCGATTTTCCTGCGCCAGACCGCTGAAGTGGTCGTGGTGAATGACCTGCAGGTAGGCCATGCGGGCGGTGAGCAGGATAAATGCCACAATGATCAGGCCAATGGCCAGCCACAGGCGGCGCTGGAAATGATGCCGTTCCAGGGAGCTGTCTCTGATGTGGTGCGGCACTGGACGCAATTACCTCAAAAGTCGTTTCTGTTGCGCAATCAGTATCGCAACACCATGCCCCGTCAGCGTCTGCGGCCACAATGGCCGCCGCTTTTCAGGCGATCTGGAAGCGCTGGCGTATCGCCCTCAAAATAGAAAAGGTCAGCGGCCACAACAAGACCCCGGTGACCATGGCCGGCCAGGCCCATACCGGATCGCGCAGCCCCATGATGCCGGAAAGCCAGTAAAGCGCGAACTCGTAAATGCCGAGCAGGGGCAGCAGCACCAGCGCCTGTTGCCATACCGGGAATGGCCGGATTTGCAAATGCAGGCGCTGGGTAATCCATGCCACAACCGTCATGGCCAGTGCGTGCTGGCCAAGCACGCCGCCGAGGACGGCATCCAGCAGCAGACCGGCCAGCCACGCCTGAACCAGGCCGAAGCGCTCGGGCAGCGCCAGTGTCCAGTAAATCACGGCGAGCACCATCCACGCCGGCCACAGGGTCGCCATCCAGGCGGGTAGTGGCACCAGTGTGAAGGCCAGCGCGCCCACCAGGGTCACCCATATCACGCCGAGCCCGTGAGGCTGACTGCTGTGCGGCATCATGGCGCGGGTTCCCCGCTGTCGACTTCGCTATCGATGGCCGGCTGGTCAATGGCGTCAGCGCCCGGCTCGGCCTGCTCGGTTTCCTCCGGCGGGCGCGGGATGACCAGCAGCACTTCGCGGCTGCGGTCCACGTGCGCCGTGGGACGGGCCGATATGCGCGCAAACCGTTCGCCCGGAACCAACTCGATAGAGGTCACCACGGCCACCGGATAACCCCGCGGGAAGCGTCCCGCCAGCGCCGAGGAGACGAGCAGGTCGCCTTCGCGAATATCCGCGTTGTTGGGCAGATAAGGCAGTTGCAGACGGCCCGTATCACCGGTGCCTTCGGCAATGGTGCGCAGGCCGTTGCGATTGATCTCCACGGGAATGGAATGGTTGGGGTCGGTGATCAGCAGCGCCGTGGACTGCACGGGGCCGGCATGAGTGATCTGGCCGAGCACCCCGTAGGCGTCAATCAGCGCCTGCCCCTGGAAGGCATGGCTGCGCTGGCCGCGATTGAGCACGACCTGATGCCGGTAAGGGTCCATTGCCACCGACATGATTTCGGCGACCACCACCCGCTCATCCACCCGTCGGGAGGCCTGCAGCAGTTCACGCAGCCGTTCGTTCTCGGATTGCAGGGCGACAACGCGCTGCAGTTCGCCGCGGATGCGCAGATTCTCATCACGCAGTGCGCGATTGGCCTCGACCAGTTCGCGGTGAGCAACAAGGTTCTGGCGGCTCCAGCGCAGCGCACTGAAAGGGGCGTCCACAGCCCACTGCACCGGCAGTACAACCAGTGAAAGTGCGTCGTGGAGGCGGTCGAGCTGTTGGTGACGATGATCCATGATCATCAGCGCCACCGACAGCAGCACCAGCAAAGCGAAGCGCAGGGCCAGCGCCCGATGCCGGGCCACGAACGGATTGTCTGACCCGTCTCGGTAGCCGTACACAATCAATCCGGGTAGTGGTTAAACACGCGTGATCATCTCACACGTAAGCCATGGTGCAAGGGAAATCTCAATGCCGGCGAAAGGCCCCTGGGCGGGGCCGTCGCTGGTTGTTGTCTACTGCAGGCCGAAGATGTCCGCGCCGTGCTCGTCGATCAGTTCCAGTACCCGGCCGCCGCCACGGGCGACACAGGTCAGCGGATCATCCGCAACGATCACCGGCAGGCCGGTCTCTTCCATCAGCAGGCGGTCCATGTCGCGCAGCATGCTGCCGCCACCGGTGAGCACCATGCCGCGTTCGGCTACATCGGCGCCCAGTTCCGGCGGCGTCTGTTCCAGTGCGGTCTTGACCGCGCGTACGATACCCGCCAGCGGTTCCTGCAGTGCCTCGAGCACTTCATTGCTGTTCAGGGTGATGGTGCGCGGCACGCCTTCGGACAAATGCCGGCCCTTGATCTCCATCTCGAGGATTTCCTGCGACGGGTAGGCGGTGCCGATTTCGCGCTTGATGCGTTCCGCGGTGGCCTCGCCGATAATGGCGCCGTAGTTGCGCCGCACATAGTTGATGATGGCCTCGTCAAAGCGGTCGCCGCCAATGCGCACCGATGCGGCGTACACAATACCGTTGAGCGAGAGCACGGCGACCTCGGAGGTGCCGCCGCCAATGTCCAGCACCATACAGCCGCGCGCCTCGTGCACCGGCATGCCGGCACCAATGGCGGCCGCCATGGGCTCGTCGATGAGATAGACGCGACGCGCGCCGGCGCCGGCGGCGGATTCCTTGATCGCGCGCCGTTCCACCTGGGTGGAACCGTAGGGCACACACACCAGTACGCGCGGGCTGGGGCGGAAATAGGGTGAGTCATGCACCTTGCGTATAAAGTACTGGAGCATGGTCTCGGTGGCGTTGAAGTCGGCAATGACGCCGTCCTTGAGCGGCCGGATGGCGGTGATGTTGCCGGGGGTACGGCCCACCATGGCTTTGGCTTCCTCGCCTACGGCTTCAAGTTTACGGCCTCGACCGTCGTCGCGGATCGCCACTACGGAGGGTTCGTTGAGTACGATGCCCTTGCCGCGAGCGTAAATCAGCGTGTTGGCTGTGCCCAGGTCGATCGACAGATCGTTGGAGAACAGCCCCCCGAAAAATTTGAGGTTCAGCATGAGTCTGGCCGTGAGTCCCTTTGGGGTAGAATTGCGTGACCGGCAGACTCTAGCAATGGCGGTGATTTTCGGCAAGCTGCAAAAATGTGGTAATTTCCAGCCCCGTTTGCCGGCGGCCGATTATTGTCCGCATCACACCGAGCATCAGGAGCAGGTCATGTCCCTCTCACCCGATGATGTCAGGGCCGTCGCCCATCTGGCGCGCCTGGCCATTGATGAACAGCGGATTCCCGATTACAGCCGCGACGTGTCGCGCATTCTGGATATGGTGGAACAGATGCAGCAGGTAGACACCGCGGCGGTGGAGCCCATGGCGCATCCGCTGGACATGGCGCAGCGTTTGCGCCCGGATGAGGTGACCGAGGACAACCAGCGCGAGCAGTTCCAGGCGGTGGCGCCGGCGGTCGAGGACGGGGTGTACCTGGTGCCCCGGGTGATTGAATGAGCACCGCGCGGAGCCATGGCCATGCATGATCTGAGTGTAAGCGAGCTGTCCCGGGGGCTGGCGCAGGGCGAATACTCCAGCGAAGAACTTACCCGTGCGCTGCTCACGCGTATAGAACAGGCGGGCGCCGGGCTGAACGCCTTTGTCACCGTGGATGCCGACGGCGCACTGGCGGCGGCCCGGGCCGCGGACGCCCGCCGACAGGCCGGCGAGGCCGGGCCGCTTGATGGTATCCCGCTGGCGCACAAGGATATTTTCTGCACCCGCGGGCTGCGCACCAGCTGTGGCTCGCGCATGCTGGACAACTTTGTGGCGCCCTATGACGCGACGGTGGTCGAGCGCCTGGCCGCCGCCGGCATGGTCATGCTGGGCAAGACGAATATGGACGAGTTCGCCATGGGCTCGTCCAACGAAACCAGTTTTTATGGCCCGGTGCGCAATCCCTGGGATCAGACCCGGGTGCCGGGCGGGTCCTCCGGCGGTTCGGCAGCGGCGGTAGCGGCGCGCCTGACACCGGTGGCCACCGGCACCGACACCGGTGGCTCGATTCGCCAGCCGGCCGCCCTGTGCGGGGTGACCGGCATCAAACCCACCTACGGCCGCGTGTCGCGCTGGGGCATGATCGCCTTTGCTTCCAGCCTGGACCAGGGCGGCGTGTTTGCCCGCTCGGCCGAGGATGCCGCCATGGTGCTGGGCGCCATGTCCGGGTTTGATTCGCGCGATTCCACCAGCGTGGAGCAGGCGGTGCCCGACTACACCGCCACCCTGGACCAGCCGCTCAAGGGCCTGAAAGTGGGCTTGCCCAAAGAGTTTTTCGGCGAGGGCCTGGAGCCGGGTGTGCGTGAGGCGGTGGATGCCGCCCTGGCTGTGCTCAGCGAGCAGGGCGCCGAATTGCGCGAGGTCAGTTTACCCAATCTTGCGCTGTCGGTGCCGACCTATTACGTCATCGCGCCGGCCGAGTGTTCTTCCAACCTGTCGCGCTACGACGGCGTGCGCTTCGGTTATCGCTGCGACAATCCGCGCGATCTGGAAGACATGTACAAGCGCTCACGCGGCGAGGGTTTTGGCGACGAGGTGCAGCGGCGCATTCTGGTCGGCACCTATGCGCTGTCCGCCGGCTACTACGACGCCTATTACCTCAAGGCCCAGCAGTGCCGCCGCCTGATCAGTGATGACTTCCGCCGGGTGTTCGAGGAAGTCGATGTGCTGGCCGGCCCGACGGCGCCGGAGGCAGCCTTTGCCCTGGGTGAGCGCGCCGATGATCCGGTGCGCATGTACCTGAGTGACATCAACACACTGGCCGTCAATCTGGCCGGTCTGCCGGGCATGTCCGTGCCTGCCGGCTTTGCCGACAAGTTGCCGGTGGGTCTGCAGCTGATCGGCAACTATTTTGACGAGGGGCGTTTGCTGGGTATCGCCCATCAATTCCAGCAGCACAGCGACTGGCATCGCCAGGCGCCCGCAGATTTCGCCTGAGGAGTCGGTGATGGAATGGGAAACAGTCATCGGGCTCGAGATTCACGCCCAGCTGGCCACGCGCAGCAAGATTTTCTCCGGCGCTTCCACTCAGTACGGGGAGGAGCCGAACAGCCAGGCCTGTGCCGTGGACCTGGGGATGCCCGGGGTATTGCCGGTGCTCAACCGCGAGGCGGTGCGCATGGCCGCCATGTTCGGGCTGGCCGTGGGGGCGAGCATTGCGCCGCGCTCGGTGTTTGCGCGCAAGAACTACTTCTACCCCGACCTGCCCAAGGGCTACCAGATCAGCCAGTATGAGCTGCCGGTGGTGGGTGGCGGTGAGCTGCGCATCGAGCCCGAAGACGGCGAACCCATGACGGTAGGGATTACCCGTGCGCACCTGGAAGAAGACGCCGGCAAGTCCCTGCATGAAAACTACACCAGCATGACCGGCATTGATCTCAACCGGGCCGGCACGCCCCTGCTGGAAATCGTCTCCGAGCCGGACATGCGCTCGGCGAAGCAGGCCGTGGCCTACATGAAGAAAATCCATTCGCTGGTGCGCTACCTGGAGATCTGCGACGGCAACATGCAGGA
>SLLK01000147.1 GCA_007134115.1 Gammaproteobacteria bacterium
GGTGGTCGGTCGCGCCGCCCCTGGTGGCCATTGCGCTGGCCTTCTGGACGCGGGAAGTGATTCCGGCCCTGTTTGCCGGCATTCTTGCCGGTGGCCTGATCGCCGGCCAGCTCAACGTGGTCGATGCCTTTCTCATCCCCGCCATCGCCACCGAAGGTTTTGCCATTATCCTGCTGGTTTATCTGTGGGCACTGGGCGGCCTGATCGGGGTCTGGGGCCGCACCGGGGGCGCCCTGACCTTTGCCGTGTGGGCCAGTGAGCGCGTGGTACGCGGCCCGCGCAGCGCCAAGGTCTTTACCTGGTTGATGGGGCTGGTGTTCCATCAGGGCGGCACAGTGAGCACCGTGCTCACCGGCACCGTGGTACGCCCGGTGGCCGACCGCCACTCGGTGTCTCACGAAGAGCTGTCCTATATGGTGGACAGCACGGCATCGCCCGCGGCGACCGTGATTCCGTTCAATGTCTGGCCCATTTACGTGGCCGGCCTGGTGGCGGGCACGGTACCGGTGATTACGTCCACGCAGGAAGGTATTATTTATTTCTTCAGCGCCATACCGCTGAACTTCTTTGCCCTGCTGACCATCCTTATTACCCTGCTGTTTGCCCTGGAGAAGCTGCCGTGGATACCCGGCCGCCGTATGCGTGAGGCCATACGCCGCTCGCGCGCCACCGGTGAGCTTGATCGCAAGGGCGCGCAACCACTGGCGGCCGGTGACTTGAGCCGGGTGCAGGTGCCCGAGGGTTATCGCAGTGGCCTGGTCGATTTCTTTGTGCCGGTGGTGACCCTGATCGGTGTGGCCGTCGTACCGTTTGCATTCAGTTTTTTCTGGCTGGGTGAGCGCGAGGATCCGGCGTTCCCCATTGCCGGCGCCTTTGTGCTGGCAGTGCTGGCGGCGATCAGTGTGGCGGTGCTCAAGGGCATGCCCCTGCGTACCGCCATGGACGGTTTTATAGACGGCTGCAAGAGCGTCACCATCGGCGGCATCATCCTGATGCTGGCGGTGTCGTTGAAGGAAGTGGCTGATGCCGTGGGCACCGCGGCGTTCATGGTGGAGATTGCCGGCGATGTGCTGGTACCGGCCTTGTTGCCGGCGTTGTTGATGTTGCTGTGCATGATTGTGGCCTTTTCCACCGGAACGTCCTGGGGCACTTACGCCGTGGTGTTCCCGGTGGCCATGCCGCTGGCGTGGGCGGTGCATCCGGAGCCGCTGTTCCTGATGCTGTGCTTTGGCGCGGTGATGGGCGGCGCGGTCTTCGGCGACAAATGCTCGCCCATCTCCGATACCACGATTCTGTCTTCACTGGCGACTGGCTGTGATCTGATGGATCACGTTTACAGCCAGATTCCCCTGGCCCTGACGGCAGCTCTGATTGCCGCATTGATGTATACCGGGATGGTGGTGTTGTTCGTCTGACAGGGTCAGAGCGCTGTGTGACCTCGCGACTGACTGACGTCTTCTTTTTGCCGCCAGGCGTGGATGGCTGCTGCCAGCTGTTCCCCCCATTGCCGGTAACCGGCGGCCGAAGGATGAAAACCATCCGCGCACAGCAGTTCTCGCTCGCCGTTAAAAGACACGGGCACATGAATCACATCGGTCATTGCCTGCGCCAGCTTGCGGGCGTGCGCGTCAAGCAACTGTGCGCGAATGCCGAGTATCCACCGCAGTGCCCGCGGGAACAGCGGGAAACGCCCCAGTGGGGGTACCGCTGACACAAAAACCGGGGCGGGGCCCGTTCGCACGCGTACGTCCCTGATCAGCGCGGCGAGTTCCCGCCGCCAGTGGTGTGCGCGCGAAAATCCGATGGTGTCGTTGACGCCAAGTGCGATGATCACCGCATCGGCCACCGTGGACGGTTGATGGGCAAGCAGTTTCGAGCGCACTTCATGTGCCTTGTAGCCGATTTCGCCCAGGGCCTGCCAGTGCACCTGGCAAGTTTCCAGTGCGGCCAGCGCGCTTGCGGCAGCCCCGGCCAGTGCATGTTCCTGATCCGGCGCGCCGACGCCGGCGGTGGTGGATTCGCCCACCACCAGCAGGCGCAGTTTCGCGCCACCGCGTCCACTGGCGCCGTCGGGTCGCCCGGGGGCGCCCGGCAGGCGCGGCGTGCGCAGGCGAACATACAGACCCTGCACGGCGGCCAGCGGAAAAAGCAGCCAGCCCGCCACCGCCAGCATGCGCAGGTATCCGGGTATGGCGGATCGATCACCCCTGTTGCGCAACAAGCCGGGTCGTCTCCTGTCGGTTGAACAGCCCGGGTCGGGCTCGGCATGGCCCAGGCAAATGCTGGCCCCGGAAATAAGGCTACAGGCTTTCACGTTGCCTCCAATCAGGGTATACGTGTGCCAGTAAAAGACCAATCGTGGTGATATCGAAGGCGGGGGCCGGGCGGCGCATTGTACTTCGATACCGGAATGGGCCGTTATGGTGTCGGCGTCCAATTCAGATCATATATCCCCGCGACCCCGGACGGTGGGCCCGGCCTCGGCACTGGTGTGGGCCGACCAGGTGCGCTCCCTCTACCAGCATGTGCTGGGCAATCTGCTGCTTGCCCCCCTGTCGTGGATTCTGCTTGCGGCCCTGATGTGGCCAGCTGCCGGAGCGCAGACGGTCTGGTTCAGTCTGGCCTTGCTGGCCGGTGCGGCGCTGGCGCAACTGGCGGTGACGCTGGCTTTTTACTTCCGGCGGCCGCCCGTCGCCCGCTATCTTGCCTGGTGCCGCGCCCAGTTCGTCATGATCGCGCTGGCAGGGGCGGCCTGGGGGCTGGTCGGCATGGTGCTCTACCACGCGCTGCCGGATCTGACCTACCATGCGATCCTGCTGCTGTTTATCGGCGCCATGGCCGCCGTGGTGCTGGTTGCCTATGCCGTGATGCCGCTGGCCTACTTCCTGTTCGTGATCCCCATGTGCGCACCAGTGCTGGTGTTGCTGCTGGGCGAGGATGATGCGGTCTCGCGCATGCTGGCACTGGCGTTGATTGCCTATGTCGTCGTGATGACGATCTACATGTGGCAGGCATGCGTGTCGATTCGCCGGTCATTTCGCTTGCGCTACGAGAATCAGGCCCTGCTTGATCACCTGATCGCCGCGCGCGAGGAGACCGAACAGGCCAATAACGAGTTGCGGCACGCCAATGAGGAGTTGTCCGAGGCCCTGGGGCGGATTCGCCAGCTGGCGGCGCACGACGATCTGACCGGTCTGCCCAACCGCCGTTACCTGATGACCGCGCTGGAAAACGAACGGGCGCGTTGCGAACGTGCCGGTGAGTCGTTCAGTGTCTGCATTATCGACATCGACCACTTCAAGCGCGTCAACGACACACACGGTCACATCAGTGGCGACAGCGTGTTACAGGCGTTTGCCGCCTGCGGGCTGCGCAATGTGCGTGACGCCGATGTGTTCGGCCGTTTTGGCGGCGAGGAGTTTCTTCTGATCCTGCCGGGAACACCACGGGAAGCGGCCACACAGTTGGTTGAACGGCTACGGGTCAAAGTTGCCAGGCACGACTTCGGAGTGACCAGCGTCAGCGAGCGCCTGACGATTTCCGCAGGTGTGGCCGAGTACCGCCCCGGCGAGCCACTCAGCGAACTTCTCGGCCGCACCGATCAGGCCTTGTACCGGGCCAAGCGCGAAGGTCGTGACAGGGTTATCGCCGTCGATTGACGGTGCGCAGCAACCAGCCGGTGCTCACACCCAGCAGGAAGACCACGAAAATCATCAGCGCGCGGGGCATGTTGACATCCCAGAGCAGGAAGCGCACCTGCACGATCTCCAGATTCTGGACGGTAAACACCAGCACCAGCGCGATCAGGACGATACCGATCACCGATTTAAGGTTCATGCTGTCTTGTTCCCTTCCGCCCCCCTGGGTAAGTGACGCTGTGACCTGTCATGCGACCCCGGCTCAGGGCGGGTAGCCGGTGAAGCGCCGCAATTCATGGTACAGCGGTTGCAGGCGCCGGTACATGCGCAGGTACACCTTGCGATAGAGCTGGTCGTACATCTCGTGGTTGGCCGGTTGGGGCTGGAATACATCCCGGATGCGGGTCATCTTTGATACGGCGGTGGCAAAGTCGGCATGGATCCCCAGCCCCACGGCCGCCGTGATGGCCGCGCCCAGTGCCGATGTCTCCCGGGTATGCGGGCGTGCCGCCGGCAGACCGAACACGTCTGCGGTGATTTGCATGGCCACATCGCTGCGCGAGCCGCCGCCGCTCACACGCAGTTCGCGAATCGGCACCCGGGCGCGTCGGGCGATCGATTCGCCGCCCTGGCGCAGCGCGTAGACCAGGCCTTCGAGAATGCTGCGATAGACGTGGGCGCGGGTGTGCAGATCGCCAAAGCCGATGATGGCACCCCGCGCTTCCGGGCCCGGTTCGCGCGTGCCCGGCGTCCAGTAGGGTTGCAGCATCAGGCCCATGGCGCCCGGCGGTGCTTCGCGGGCGAGTTCCTCGAGTAATGCCTCCACACCCTGGCCCCGCTGGCGGGCCTCGGCTCGCTCTTCGGCGGCGAAGTTCTGCACGAACCATTCGATCATCCAGAAGCCGCGATAGATCTGTACTTCAGTGCAGTAATGGCCGGGTACCGGTGAGGGATAGGCCGGCAACAGGCGTACGGCTTCCACGTAGCGACGGCTGGTGGTGTTAATGGTGGCGGTGGTGCCGTAACTGAGACAGGCGGTGTCGGCAGTGACCGCGCCCGAACCCACCACCTCGCAGGCCTTGTCGGCGCCGGCCGCGATGACGGGCAGTCCGGCCGGCAGGCCGGTGGCTTCGGCGGCGGCCGGGGTGATGCGGCCCAGTTCGTCACCCGGGGCGACCAGCTCCGGTAGTTGTTCGCGCTTTATGGCCGTGGCGGCCCATTTCCAGTCACTGGCGGCGGCCCACTGCTGACGACGGAAATCAAACGGCAGGTAGCCGACCTGGGCCGCGACCGCGTCGCGCATCTGTCCGCTGAGGCGCCAGTTCAGATACCCCGAGAGCAGCATGTAATGGCGTGTTCGGGCCCAGATTTCCGGCTCATGCTGACGCAGCCAGCTGGATTGCGCGCGCGTCTGGAACAGGCGTATCGCCGGGCGCAGGCCCAGCGCGCCGAGCAGCAGGCGCCACGCTAGCGGCAGGGGCGGCAGCCGGTCGGCACGGCGCTGGTCCAGCCAGCTGATGGCCGGGCGCAGTGGCTGCCCCTCCTTGTCCAGACAGACCACGGTGCCGCGCTGACTGGTGAGCGCCACCGCCGACAGTTGCCCGGCCAGGTCCGGATGCGCCTGCCACAGTTGGCGGCAGGCATCACACAGGCGCTGCCAGAAGTGTTCCGCATGTTGTTCGGCAAAGCCGGGGCGCACGGCAAAGCATTCATCAATGGCCACCTGTGCACGGGCCACGATTTCGCCATGCTCGTCGAAGACGATGGCACGCACGCTCTGGGTGCCCTGATCAATCGCCAGAATCCGGTGCCGGCTGCTCATCAAAGGTTCTCCGTGGCAGTTGTTGCCGCTGACGCGGGTACGCTGTAGCAGGTCCGGTAGAGAGTGTGCCAGGCGTGCAGTTCCTGCTGCTGGCGCTGCGCGTCCCAGCCCTTCTCCGCCGCTACAATCTCCATGATGGGTGCCAGCCAGGCGGCGCCGCCTTCCGGTAGCAGCAGGCCCAGCCGGGTGCGACGCAGCAGCAGGTCATCCAGATGCACCACCGCCTCGTTGCGCGCCGCTTCCCGTATCTCCAGCCAGCGCACCGGGGTATGGGCGACCGGCGCCAGCTCGTCCTCGCGGGCGCGGTCCAGCACGGCATCAGCGCTCGCGCCATAGCGCGCAATCAGGCGCGCCGCCAGGGCTGAGGGGAGATTGGGCGGCAGTGCCGCCGGCGGGTCAAAGATGCGGTCATCGGGATGCTGGCGACCGCCAGCGGGCAAACGTTCGGCGGCGGCTGCCAGCGCATCCAGCGCGATCAGGCGAAAGGTGGTGAGCTTGCCGCCGCTGACCGTGATCAGCCCGCGGTTGCGCCACACGCTGTGCGTGCGCCGCTCGCTGGACGGGTCGCGTCGGCCACCGGCAATGACCGGGCGCACGCCGGACCAGGTGGCCTGTATGTCATCGGGCTGGAGTCGGGCGCCGGGGAACTGCCGATTCACGCCACCCAGCAGATACGTGATTTCCTCTGCGCTCACGGCGGCTTCCTCGCTGAGAGCGTGCTCATGGTCAAGGTCGGTGGTGCCAATCACGGTGCAGCCTTGCCACGGATAGACAAACACGCCGCGGCGGTCGCTCGGGTGCAGGAAGGTGACACACTGTGCGACGGGCAGACGCCAGGCGGGCAGCACCAGATGGCTACCGCGCAGCGGGCGGATATGGCGGCTTTGATTGAGCTGGTCAGCCCAGGCACCGGTGGCGTTGATCACCACTTTTGCATTGATCGTGGTTTCCCGTCCGGTGGTGGCATCGTGCAATGTGGCGCCGTTCACCTCACCCTGGCGATCACGAGTCAGCGCCGTCACGGCCATGTAGTTGACCGCATGCGCGCCCGCGGCGCGTGCCTCGGCGAGTACCCGCCATACCAGACGCGCGTCATCGGTGAGGGCGTCGCTGTACCCGGTCGCCCCCGTCAGACCGTCGGCTTGCAACCCGGGCGCCTGCATCAGCAGTTCCGGCGGTGTCACGAACCGGTAGTCCCGGGTGCCGGCAAAAAAGTCGTACAGGCGCAGCAATATCCGCATGATTCCTGGGCCGGGGCGCTGCCGTCTGCGATGCAGGAACAGGTAACCGCAGGACCTGACCAGTTCCGGTGCTTCCTGCAGCAGTCGCTGGCGTTCACGCACCGAGGCCCGGGTTAACGCCACGTCGGCACTCAATAGATAACGCAGACCGCCATGCACCATTTGCGATGAACGGCTGGATGTGCCCCAGGCGAAATCACGCTGCTCCACAAGGAGCGCACTCAGGCCCCGGCGTGCCGCTTCGCGCAGGATACCCGCGCCGGTAATGCCGCCACCGATGACCAGCACGTCCCGATTTTCATTGGCGTGTATGTGTTCAAGCGCGCGCTCGCGCTGAGGATCGTTGCCAGCGCTCATGACTCCGGTGTCCCGTCGTCAATGATCAGTTTGCCGGGATTGAGGTGGCGCTGTGGATCAAAGTGCCGGCACAGTTGGCTGATCGCCGCCATGCCGACTTCGCCCTTCTCCGCCGCCAGCCAGGGCGCGTGGTCCCGGCCCACGCCGTGCTGGTGACTGATGGTGCCGCCGTGGCTGACGATGGCTTCACTCACGGCATGCTTGAGTTTGCGCCAGCGCTCGAGTGAGGCCTCGTGGCTGTGTGCCAGCGGGAAGATACAGGTGCAATAGATGCTCGATCCCTGCGCATAGACGTGCGAAAGGTGGCTGTAGACCAGCGCGTCGCAGCCGGTATCCGCCAGGGCTTCACGCGCGGCCTGCTGCATGGCCTGCATGGTGGCGTCCACGCGGCGCCAGTCCACGGCGGTTTCCATGGTGTCGGCGGCATAGCCGGCCTGCCACAGGCTGTTGCGCAGATACACCCCGCGGAAACGCTGGCGCGCCCAGTGGGCACCCAGCATTGTGCCCGTGGATACAGCCCCATAGCTGCGCAACACGCGCCCCAGGGCGCGCCGTGAATGACGCCACTGGGGGCGGTCGCCGGTGATACCTACGGTGAGCATGCATTTGCTGTCCCCCGCGCCGCGCCAGGACAGCCAGCGTTGCAGCCAGGCCAGCACGCCCCGGTCGCCGCCGGCCAGCGCCAATTGGGCACGGGTCTCGTCGGGGTTGCTCAGTCGCAACATGGAAAGCGGAATGCGTGCCTGCGCCACGGCGCGGGTGGCGGCCAGCGCGCGTGTCCAGTCGGGGAAAAAGAAGACGTGGAAGCTTTCTTTCTCCGGCAAGGGGGAAATACGCACGTCCACCTCGGTGATGACGCCCAGGCGGCCTTCAGAGCCCAGCACCATCTCGCGCAGATCGGGACCGGCGGCCGAGGCGGGGAAGGTGGGCAGGTGCAGTGTGCCTTGAGGCGTTTCGACCTGACCGCCGGCGAACAGCTGTTCAATGCGCCCGTAGCGCAGCGACTGCTGTCCGCTGGAGCGCGTCGCCACCCAGCCGCCCAGGGTGGAAAGTTCAAACGATTGCGGAAAATGGCCCAGCATAAAGCCGTGCGCACGCAGCCGGGCTTCCACTTCCGGACCCGCCGCGCCAGCCTGGAAACGGGCCAGCCGGCTTGGCTCGTCCAGCGCGAGCAGGCTGGTCATGCGTTCCAGTGACAGGCTCAGTACCGGCGCGGCGCCGGTGCCGGGATTGATATGGCCGGCGACCGAGGTGCCGGCGCCCCAGGGGATGACGGTGACGCCGTGCTCTACGGCCCAGCCCAGCAGTTCCCGCACCTGTGTCGAATCACCCGGCAGGGCGACGCCGTCGGGTACGCGGCCCGGCTGCCCGCAGCGCATGGCCAACCAGTCCGGCAGGCTCTGTCCGCGCGCATGGCGCAAGCGTGTTTCAGCGTCCGTCGATACCAGCGGGTGAGCCGGCAGTCGGGATGCTGGTATGGTCGCGCACACTTCGGCCAGAGTAGCCTCGGGCAAGGGCTGCGCCGGCCCCGGCGATTGTGCCAGAAACGCCCGCGCCGCCGGGGTCAAGGGATGATCAATGCTGTCGTCGCCCCAGCCGTTCCAGCGCCGCATGGCGGTTACTCCCGTGGTCAAGGAAAACGCTAATCCATTCGCCGCGCCCGGGGCGAATTGGCAGATATTCTTGTGACAGCTAACAGCTAACAGCTAACAGCTAACAGCTA
>SLLK01000109.1 GCA_007134115.1 Gammaproteobacteria bacterium
GACCGCTGAGCAGCAATGGCAGCAGCATCACCAGGAAGATCAGCGGCAGACGGAAATTGCCGTCACCTTCATTGGTGATCGCGTAACCATGCCACAGCTGACCCAGACCGCTGCCGGGGAAGAACTGCATCCATTCCGACGGCCAGTGCACGGTCCAGATAGCCACCGTGGTCAGAATCAGGAAGGCGAAACTGAAAAACCGGGTGAACAGCCCCAGCATCAGTGCCAGTCCGCCGAGAATCTCGGTCCAGGTAGCCAGAAACCAGCTGAAGTTGGCGGACACGGCATCGAAGGGGAAAGGAAAACTGTCGTGACGATGCACAAACCAGTTGCTCCCCTGCAGTTTGGTCATGCCGGCACTGAAAAACTCATAGCCCAGAATCAGGCGGATCCCGAGCAGTCCGATATATTCGCCGGCACCCGTGAGGCGGCTGCGTACGCCGTCCCACAGCGCCAGTGCGCTTTCAAGCATATTATTCATTTGACACCTCTTCTCTCGCGATGGGTCTTGCCCCGAGCACCATGTCGTTGGCCCGGAATTTCTCCAGAATGTCCCGCCCGAACCGGCGGAAAGCATCCGGGTCTGGGTGACCGGCTTCCTTGCTCAATACTTGCAAGAGTGCGTCGCCGGACTGATTGCGATTCTCGTTAATGAGCTCCACCAGGCGCGCCGTGGCCGTGGTCAGCGTCATGAATCGCACCTGGTCCCGCCGATCCCGCCAGACCACCAGAAACGTGGGCTCGGTATCGCCGGGACCGGGTTTGAAATCGGGTCCGATGCGGTGCACCGGCCAGTTGTAGAACAGCGGCCACGCGGTGGATGACCACACCGGCACGCCGCCCAGCAAGTCGCCTGCCGAATCGAGCGCCTCATCGGCCGGCGGATCCTCGGCCAGGGTCAGGGCAAGCTCCACCCACTCGTAATGGGCCAGCTCGGCCAGAAACGGGGGATCCTCGGGTGCCGGCGTGC
This sequence comes from Gammaproteobacteria bacterium, assembly GCA_007134115.1. GTDB lineage: Bacteria > Pseudomonadota > Gammaproteobacteria > UBA5335 > SLRW01 > SLLK01. Next base: position 971 of record SLLK01000109.1, read on the forward strand.
GTTCGGTGCGCAGATAGTCCACAAACTCGCGGGGAATATCCGCGAAAATCGGGCTGCGGCAACGATGATGGGCGAAAAAGTCCTCGGTGATCGCCTGCCAGTGCGCCTTCGGCAATATCCTTCGGATGACCCGGAAGCAGTTGTCGAGAAACTTCACCGTGCTGTTGAAAAACAGCCGCCGGTAGATGGCCATGCGGCGCGCCTCTATATCCGGAGGCGCCGGATGGGCACCCGGGTCGCGGATATACGCGGCAAACGCGCGTTGTTGCTCACGCAGTGGCGCTGACTGACTCATGGCTCACTCCGTGCTTGTGTTGCAGATAGCGGATCACGCCCAGCTCATCCAGCAGCTCCTGGAATGGCGGGAAGTTGTTATCCCGTTCCAGCAGCGTGGGGAACACACCGTGGACGCGGTAGGCTTCATCCAGCAGCGACCACACCGGATCGCTGACCGCAGCACCATGCGTATCGATACGCAAATCCGGTGCTTCTTCGTGATGACCCGCCACGTGACAGTAAGCAATACGGCCGGTGGGTATGCCGCGCAGGAATGCCTCCGGATCGTAGCGGTGGTTGATGCTGTTGACATAAATGTTGTTCACGTCGAGCAGCAGATCGCAATCCGCGCGCTCCAGCACGGCATTGAGAAATTCCAGCTCGCTCATCTGCTGCCACGGCGCGGCATAATAGGAGACGTTCTCTACCGCCAGGCGATAGCCCAGAACGTCCTGCGCCTGCTTGATGCGGTCAGCCACGTAGGCCACCGCTTCAGAGGTAAAAGGGATGGGCATCAGGTCGTACAAATGCCCGCCGTCATCGGTATAGCTCAGATGCTCGCTGTAACAGCGGATCTGGTGTTCGGAAAGCCAGCCACGTACGCGCTGCAGGAAAGCCGTATCCAGCGGTGCCACACCGCCCAGCGACAGCGACAGGCCGTGACAGACAAAGGGATAGCGCTCGGTCAGGGTACGGAACTGCCGCCCATAGCGACCGCCCACGCCCAGCCAGTTCTCCGGCGCCACCTCGAGAAAATCAATGGCCCCGGCAGGGGCGGCGTCGATCTCCGACATGAGTGAGCGGCGCAGGCCAAGGCCTGCGCCGCTCACCGGATTGTTTCGGCTACCCATGGCGATTAACCGCAGGTGCCTTCGCCGCAAGTCCCTTCACCGCACTGGCCTTCGCTATCCTTGTCGCCATCTTCACCGCAGGTGCCTTCACCACATGTGCCTTCGCCGCACTGGCCTTCGGCAACCTGGAACTGCTGCGAGTTGTAGCCTTCGCTCAGTTCATCGGCACCGAAAGGATTGTCGGCGGCCATGGCGCCGGAAGCGGCGGCTGTGGCAAACAGTGCACCTGCCGCCAGGGCAAAAGGTTTGGCATGCTTACTTTCGGACATCTTGAATCTCCTCGACTGTCGTCGGTTGCTCAGGTCGTGGCGCGACCCCGGGCCTGCGCCACTATCCTGTGTGGTAAGCAGAACGGCATTTGCGTCCCGGCACATGCCGGAGCATTCCATCCTGTACCCCACCAGACCGGCAGCGCTCAGGATTCATTGCCGGAATATTCACACCGCTCGACAAGGGCAGCAGCAAGCCGCCGCGCGAGCACGGCTTCGGCGCCTTGCGCCGGTGGGCAGGCAACACGCTGTTGTGCTTTGCACGCCATGTTGAAATGGGTTGTGGCAAACAACGGTCAATAAGGAGTGAAACGGCCTCCCGGCCTGACCGGTTAATCAGATCAGGAGCACCTCGTGCATTTATCCACCCCCCTTCCCTGCGCAATATCAGACACCCCGCGGCGGCAATCCGGGAGCATGCGCGCATGAACTGCATGGAATTCCGGCGCCAGTGCCTGACCAATCCGTATAGCCAAGACAGTGTGTTTATGCGGCATCAGCACACGTGCAGGGCATGCGCCACCTATGCGGCGCAGCAACAGGGACTTGAGCGCGACCTGCAACGGGCCATGAAGGTCGACGTCCCGGTCCGGCTCAAGGCGCAAATACGGCGCCGCCGGGATAAGCAGCAAAACCGCCGCTGGCGCATCCCGGCGATTGCCGCCGCAGCCTTGACGGCGGTGACGCTCACACTATGGGTGGCACTGTATAGCGATGGACCCACCGGCCCGGACCAGAGCGTGGTACGGCTGCACCAGGCGCTGACCGAACACATGCTGCATGATCCGCTGCACGCGGTCAGTGACGCCGGCGCCCTGCTTTATCACCAGCACGGCCGGTCCAGCGACCTGCAACAGGTAGTAGAAGGCCTGGGCGGCCGGCTTGTGGCGCACCCGAACGCGCTTCTGCATGCCGTGACCTGCAGGGTGCTGGGCCAGAACACCGGGCACCTCGTATTACAGGGGGATCACGGGCCCGTCACGGTGTTCCTGCTGCCGACCCATGAGGTTGCACAAAGCCAAGATTTCTCCGGCCATACCCTGCACACGAGACTGGTGAGTGCAGGACCCGGCAGCATGGCGATTATCGGCAACCACCGGGAATCGCTGGTCAACTACGAGCGGTCGTTACGCAGGACCATCGACTGGCACCAGGCCGGGCAGATCACCACGGCCGGGCGCTAGTCGCGGACACCTGTCCGCAGAGGCCGCCGGGGCATTGAATTCCCTGATGGTGACCCCATCCTGTAATGTATACGTACTACATACACGCCACTCCGGGTTCCCTATGCATCCCCTGCTGATTTTCTTTTTACTGCTGGTCGGCCTGCCGCTGATCGAACTGTATGTGCTGATCGAGATCGGTGCGCGCATCGGCGCGCTGCCGACCATTTTTCTGGCCATTCTCACCGCCATCATCGGGGCCACGCTGATGCGGGCGCAGGGTCTGAGAACGCTGGCCGCAGTGCGCGCCGCCGCGGAGCGCGGCGAACCACCGGCCTTGCAGATGCTGGATGGTCTCCTGCTGCTGGTCGGCGGCGGGGTATTACTGTTCCCGGGCTTTCTCACCGATGCGCTGGGCTTTCTGCTGCTGGTGCCGCCTTTCAGGCGCTGGCTGATTCGCCGCTGGGTGATCCGCATGCCGGGCATGGCGGTCCGCCATCCCGCCGATACGCCTCACCGGCGCGGGCGGACTATTGATGGCGAGTATCGCCGGCTTGACGAGTAATCACCGACCCGTTTGTCCGGTCTGAATAGATCGAAGCCACTGGCCGGCAGAGGATTAACCTGACCATGAGCACCGTGGAGCACCCGGGCGCACGCGGACGATTGCGCTGGCGTAACATCGCGCTGCACGTGCTGACGATTGCGCTGTACCTGGTGCTGGCCGCCTGGGCGGCGGATTTCAGTCTTGCCGAACCCCCCGTGCCACTGATCTGGCCCGCCACCGGCGTCGGCCTGGCGATGGTGTACCGTTTCGGTTATCCGCTCGCAGCATCCGTGTTCATCGGCGCGCTGGCGGCCCAGTTGCTGCTCGGCATGTCATGGTTTGAAGCCTCTGTATTGGCGACGGGCAACACCCTGGGCGTGCTGGCGGGCACCGCTGTATTGCGGCGGCTGCGTTTTCGCCAGCAACTCGAGCGCAGCAGCGATCTGCTGCGACTGTTGCTGACCGGCATCAGCGTCACTGCCATCCCGGGCGCGCTGTTCGGCACGCTGATCGCCGTTGGCACCTCGCCGGCCTTTCCCAAAACACTGGGCCTGTGCTGGCTGGCCGACGCCATGGGCGTGCTGCTGTTCGCACCACTATTGCTGACCGTGCGCAATCCGCTGCGCGACCCGCTGGCCCGGCAGCACCACTACCTGCTGGCGGCCCTGCTCATGATCGGCGCGCTCACCGTGGTCGTGCACTCAGGCCTGCTCGCAGACATGGTGGCCATGCCTTTGTCGTACGCCATTTACCCGGCCGTGTTGCTGGTGGCGTTCGTGTATCCGGTGTGGGTGGTGGCCGCCACCGTCGTGCTGGTCAGCGTGACAGCCATCAGCCTGACCGGCATGGAACGCGGACCCTTCGCCTACGCGGATATGCAGCAAAACCTGCTGGCCTTGCAGGCCCATCTCGCACTGCTGGCCGTCACCAGCCACGTGGTCGCCGCCGTGCGCCATGAACGCGAGGCCGCCGAGGCCCGGGCACGCAACCACATGCGCAGCCTCGCCGGCGTGCATCGGCTCAATGCCGTCAACACCATGGCCGCGAGTCTTGCGCACGAGATCAACCAGCCCCTGTGTGCGGTAAGCAGTTATGCCCAGGCTGGCGCGCGCCTGCTGGAACGTTACCCGCCCGCGGACGGCCAGGCGGCATCCCGCTTGCAGGAAGCCATGCAGGGCATCACGACCGGCACTGAGCGCGCCTCGGCCATTGTCGGCCGCGCGCGGCAATTGCTGAGTCGTGGCGATGAACAGCGACAATCGCAGTCGCTGAACACCCTTGTGCGGCAGACGGCAAGCATGCTCGGCGGTGAGTTCCGGCGCCAGGGCGTTCGCGTGCAGACCCACCTTGATCCCGACTTGCCGGAGATCTCTCTGGACGCGCTGGAAATGCAGCAGGTACTCAGTAATCTGCTGCACAACGCACTGACTGCCGTGACCGCACAGGAAGACCAGCGCCGCTGGATCAACATCGCCACGCGCGCCGAGGGTCGACCGGCAAAAGCCGCGTGGCTCACCATCAGTGACGGGGGTGAAGGACTGCCCCCCGGCGAGCGGCACCTGCTCTTCGAGCCACTGGTCAGCGGGCGGGCTGACGGCACCGGGCTGGGTCTGGCGGTGGCGCGCTCCATCGTGGAAGCGCACGGCGGAACAATACGGGCGGGCGATGCACCGGGCGGTGGCGCAGCCTTTGAGATCTGTTTACCAGTCTGAATACGCAAGGAGAACACAACGATGGAACCCGCGGTATATCTGGTGGATGACGATGCCGGCGTCAGGGACGCCGTCACCTTTCTGCTTGAAGCAGAGGGCATCCGGGTGGTCAGTGCGGCCTCACCCGATGAACTGCTTGGCAAAGTCACGCCCGAAAACCGGGGCTGCCTGCTGCTGGACGTGCGCTTGCCCGGCATGAACGGACTGGAATTGCAGCAGGTGCTGCGGGAACGGCGCGTGCGCATGCCGGTGATCTTTATCTCCGGTCACGGCGATATCCCGATGGCCGTGCGCGCAGTCAACGAAGGCGCACTCGATTTTCTGGAAAAGCCGTTCAAGGACGCACAGCTGCTCGAGAAAATCCGCAATGCCATGACGCTGGACGCGGTCGAACAGGAAGAAATCGCCCGCCGGGGCGAAGTGGAAGAGCGCCTGCAAACACTCACCCCGCGTGAACGGGAGGTGCTGGAAGGCATTCTTGAGGGCAAACTGAGCAAGGTGATCGCCTGGGAAATGGAAGTCAGCGTAAGAACCGTGGAAGTGCACCGCGCACACGTGATCGAAAAGCTCGGCGCCCGCAACACCTCTGAACTGGTACGCCTGGTCCTGTCCACCAGCACCTACAGAAACTGGCTGCTTTAGCCCCCCCTGCAAGACATCGGCGCGAACACCCGGGTATCAAAGCAGCACGACGGTGCCTGCGCCTGAACCACTGCACCACGTAATCACACCTCCTCCGTATAAATCCGTATAGGCAACCCCACCCCAATTGTCGACACTGGCCCTGCATTCGCCGATACCCATGCATGACTGAGGGACAGGGAAATGAAAAGCAACAGCCGACAAAAACGTTTCGAGACTCTGGTGGGGGCCTATACGGACGATCTGTACCGTTTCGGATACTGGCTGTGTCGCGACCCCTCCGTGGCCGAAGACCTGGTCCAGGAAACCTTGTTGCGCGCCTGGCGCTCCATGGACAAGCTACGCGACTCCGGCGCGGTCAAGGCCTGGCTGATCACCACCCTGCGACGTGAAAACGCGCGGCGCTTTGAACGCAAGCGCCTGGACCTGGTGGATATCGATGATTACCAGGTGCCCGACGCCGGCGGCCACGCTCCCGACCATGACTTGCTGCTTGATCAGGTCCGCGGGGAACTGATGTCGCTGGCCGCAGAGTACCGTGAACCGCTGGCGCTACAGGTACTGATGGGGCACTCCATCACCGAGATCGCACACATGCTGGAGCTGTCGGAAAGTGCTGTGATGACACGGCTGTTCCGTGCCCGCCATCAACTGGCCAAAAGGCTTGAGCAGCCGGCCGCGGCGCTGGCCGTCGCCGGCTAGGAAGCGACCTGCTCCGCCGGCGGCAGGCAGAAACAGAACGTAGCGCCGTCCGTCGCCTGGCTATCGAGCCACAGGCGACCGCCATGATCATCAATGATCGAGCGGCACAACGACAGGCCAATACCCATGCCGCTTTCACGGGTACTGACGAACGGCTCGAACAAGTGCGCCAGCACGCCCGGAGCCACACCGGGCCCGCTGTCACTGACCGTGACTGTGACACCGTGGTCGGTGCTGCCCTCAGCACGCACGGTCAGCCGGCGCGCATCTGCCGCCACACCCTGCATGGCATCCATACCGTTACGCGCCAGATTGAGGATGACCTGTTGCAGCAGCATGGAATCCGCTTCCACCGGCGGCAGCCGCTGCGACACCGAAATCTCCAGCTCCACGCCATGCTGATGCGCCTCGGCCTCCAGCAACACACCACATTCTTGCAGCAGCTGCTCAATGCGCACCGGCGTCTTCTGTGGCTCGCGTCGTTTCACGTAGTCACGCAGGCGACGCACCATTTCCGTGGTGCGCCCGGCGCTCTCCATGATTCTGTCCAGCACGTGGCGAAGCTGCGCCGGATCGGTCTCGCCGCGCTCCTGCATGCGCACACCGGCCTGACACCAGGTCAGGATGGCAGTGATCGGCTGATTGATTTCATGCGCCACGGCCGAGGCCATTTCGCCCATGGAACTCAGCCGGGACACATGGGCCAGTTCGGCGAGGTGCTGACGGGCCGCGTGCTCACTGTCGCGACGGGCCTGCTCGGCCTGCAGGCGCTGCATTTCCGCACCGGCGCGCGCCGCGATGATGCGGAACACCGATTCCACCACCGCTTGCTGCGCCATAGGATGACGGTGAAACACCGCAATATGCCCGATCACACGGCCATCGGCAGGTGCGTGCACGGGTACGCCGATAAAACTTTCCACACCGCCTTCTTCCCGCGCCCACTCGGGAAAGCGCTGACCCATGCTATCCGGATAGAAGCAGAACTCGCCGCCGCGGATCACGTCCTCGCAAGGCGTGCCCACCACGTCGAATTCGATGTCTTCATTGAGTTGGCCGCTCTCGAAATAGGCCAGCGTGCGTACGTGGCTACTGGGGTATTCCAGACATTCTGTGACCAGCGCCACCTCCACGTTCAGCGTCTCCGCCAGACGCACCACCAGCGAGCGGAAATAGTCATTCCCGGTCACCGGCGCTGTCGCCTCGTGCACCAGCCGCATCAACTCCCTGGCGTCCGTTGCGGCCCGGCTCGCGGTGTTGGCCGGTATTTTTTGAGTTTTACTCATGCTGGACAGGTCACAGACAAAGTGGTAACTCACTATGTTACCCAGTGGCTTTGTGCGTCAAGCCGACGCGACGCCCTTGCGGAGCCAGTGTGCAATCAGGCCTTTACACAGGCGGCATGATGAACACAGTCGCGCGCTGGACGCGGCGGAGCAGCCTGCTGGTCAGGCTGGCCGTTGTCGCGGTGCCGGGCGTGTGCGTCTGGCTGCCCATCGCGGACGCGGCTGACATCCACTGGCAATCCACCCCCGTACCCTCCGAGCGCTACCTCTACGCTGGCGAACGGCTCGCCCACCAATGGCACCACCTGCACCGCACCGACA
>SLLK01000078.1 GCA_007134115.1 Gammaproteobacteria bacterium
CTGAAAACCGAACACTGAGCACTGAACACTTTGTTTAAATATCCCTGCCGAAAGCCTCGCGAAAGCGGGCGTCAAAGTCTTCGCGGCTGAACCGGTGGTTCTGCGTGCCCTTCTCCGCGACTTTCAGGGCGCCCATCAGCGAGGCAATACGACCGGTGGTCTCCCAGTCACAACCCTGCAAAAGACCGTACACCAGCCCGGCACGATAGGCATCGCCGCATCCGGTGGGGTCCGCCACCGCTGTCGGCGCGGCTGCAGGAATCTCAATGCGCCGCCCGTCGATGAAGATTTCCGAGCCCAGCTTGCCGCGCGTGACCACCAGCGCCTGCAGATGACGCCCGATCTCTTCTTCCGACCAGCCGGTGCGATCCTGCAGCAGGCTGCTTTCGTAATCATTCACGGCAACCCAGCTTGCCAGGTCAATGAAGTAGCGCAAATCATCGCCATCAAACATCGGCAGACCCTGACCGGGATCGAAGACAAAGGGAATGCCGGCGGCGGCAAACTGCTTTGCATGCTCGAGCATCCCGTCGCGGCCATCCGGGGACACCATGCCCAGGGTGATCCCCGCGTCTGCAGGAATCTCGTTGAGATGGGCGCTGTTCATGGCGCCGGGATGGAAGGCGGTAATCTGGTTGTCTTCCAGATCCGTGGTGATATAGGCCTGCGCGGTATAGGTGCCGGGCACCTCGCGCAGGTAGCGCTGATCGATGCCCTGCTCTTCCAGCCATCGCCGATAGGGAGCGAAATCCTCGCCCACCGTACCCATGGCATAGCCGTCACCACCCAGCAGATTGAGATTGTAGGCGATATTACCGGCGCAGCCGCCGAACTCGCGGCGCATCTCGGGCACCAGAAAGGCCACGTTCAGCATATGCACCTTGTCGGGCAGGATGTGGTCCCGGAATTTTTCCGGGAACACCATAATGGTGTCATAGGCAAACGAACCGCAGATCAGTGCTGACATTGATATTCCCTTAGTCCTTCGGATATTCGCGGATAGTGAGCCGCCGCGGCGCAATCAGCCGTGCGCGGCCTGATCTTCATTCGCTGCCGCGGGACGCCACACCAGGTCGGGGTTGCGGGCAGCGCCCACCTCGTCGAGTCGCCGCACCGGCAAGCGGTCAGGGGCGTTCTTGAGGATGGCCGGGTCTTTTTCGGCTTCCGCCAGAATTGCGGCCATGGCCGCCACAAAACCATCCAGATCCTCGCGCGACTCCGTTTCGGTGGGCTCGATCAGCATGCACTCCGGCACCAGCAGCGGGAAGTACACCGTCGGCGCGTGATAGCCGTAGTCCAGCAGGCGCTTGGCGAAATCCAGTGTGGTCGCCCCCTGGTCGCGGGCCTGGCGCTTGAGGGTAAGCACGAACTCGTGGCTGGCGCGTCGCTCCGGATAGGCGGCATCAAAACCGACCCGCTGCAACTCGGTGAGCAGATAGTTGGCATTGAGCGTGGCGTACTCGGCCACGCGCCGCATGCCCTCGCGCCCCAGCATACGGGCGTAGACGTAGGCCCGCAGCAGCACGCCGGCGTTGCCCATGAAGGCCGACAGCCGGCCGATGCTTTGCGGGCGGTCGGCTTCGGTGGCCCAGCGGTACTCGCCCGACTGCGCCTGCGTCACCAGCGGCACCGGCAAAAAGGGCTCCAGCCGGGCCGACACACCCACCGCACCGGCGCCCGGTCCACCGCCCCCATGCGGCGTGGAGAAGGTCTTGTGCAGGTTGACGTGAATCACGTCAAAACCCATATCGCCGGGCCGCACCTTGCCCAGAATGGCGTTAAGATTGGCGCCATCATAATAAAGCAGGCCGCCAGCTTCGTGCACGATGCGCGCTACTTCGGCGATTTTACGGTCAAATACGCCCAGGGTAGACGGATTTGTCAGCATGATCCCGGCCGTACGCGGGCCCACCATCTCGCGCAAGGCGGCCACGTCCACATCGCCGTCGGCGGCGGTGGGCAGTTCGCGCACCTTGCAGCCGCACATGGTGGCGGTCGCCGGATTGGTGCCGTGCGCTGCATCGGGCACCAGGATCTCGTCACGTTCCGTGTCGCCGCGAGACTGATGGTAGGCGAGCATCATCGCCACCCCGGCAAACTCTCCCTGGGCACCCGCCATGGGCGACAGCGATACCGCCCGCATGCCGGTCACTTCACGCAGCATTTCCTGCAGTTCGTACATACAGGCCATGAAACCCTGGCCGCGGCCCTCCGGCGCCAGCGGGTGGCGCTGCAGAAAACCGGGCAGCATGGCCAGCGAATTACAGGCGCGCGGGTTGTACTTCATGGTGCACGAGCCCAGCGGGTAGAACTGGGTATCAATTGAGAAATTCTTCTGCGACAGGCGGGTGTAGTGGCGCACCGCCTGCATCTCCGACACCTCCGGCAGCACGGGCCGCGAGCGGCGCAGGTGCCGCTCGGGAATGTCGCCTGTGTCCGCGAACTCCGCCGGCGCCTGCGCCTGCGCGCGGCGTCCGGGTTGCGAATGCTCAAAAATCAGCATGCTGTGCACCTGTGCAAAATACCGCTCAACCCTTGAGCGCGGCCAGCGCCGGCTCGTAGTCCGGTTCCTGGGCGATCTCCGGCACCAGTTGTGAGTAAACCACCTGGTCGTTCTCATCGAGCACCACCACGGCGCGGGCATTGAGGCCGCCCATCGGGCCATCGGTGATCTTGACGCCGTAGGCGTTACCGAAGTCGCCGCGCAGGGTGGACAGCGGCACCACGTTGTCCAGACCTTCCGCCGTACACGCCCGGGCCTGCGCCATGGGCAAGTCGGCCGAGACCATCAGCAGCACAGCGTTGTCGACCTGGCTGGCCGCTTCGTTGAACTTGCGTACCGAAGCGGCGCACACCTTGGTGTCCACACTGGGGAAGATATTGATCAGCTTGCGCTTGCCGCTGAAATCGGCCAGTGAAACATCTTCCATCTTGCCGTTGACCGCGGTGAAATCCGGCGCCGCCTGGCCCTTGGCGGGCAGATCGCCCGCGGTGTTTACAGGGTTGCCACCCAGCGTAATTTTGGCCATCAAACGTGCTCCCGTATTTGAGTGTCAGCAGGCGACGCCGGACATGATTGTCAGGCGGCACGCTGCATGATCGATTGCAAGGATTGCGCGTAATACTCGATTTCTTCCCGGCTGTTCACTTCCGTGGCGCACACCAGCAAGGTGTGTGGCAGGCCGGGGTATTCGCTGTCCACGGCAAAGCCGCCGACAATGCCCTGCTCGGCGAGCGCAGCCAGCACCGGCGCCACCGGCCGCTCCAGGCGCAGCAGCGCTTCGTGGAAAAAGGGTCCGTCGAGGGCGCGCTCCACGCCGTCGATGGCGGTCAGCGCACTGACCAGTTCGCGGGTGCGCTGGTGACTGGTGTTGGCCACGGCGGCCAGGCCATCGGCGCCCAGCAACGCCATGTGGATGGTCGACGCAGTGACCATCAAGCCCTGGTTGGTGCAGATGTTGGACGTCGCACGCGAGCGCCGGATGTGCTGCTCGCGGGCCTGCAGCGTAAGGGTGAAGCCTTCGCGGCCGTCCTCGTCGCGGGTGCGCCCGACCAGCCGCCCCGGCAGCTGGCGCATGTGCTCGCGGCGACAGCAGATAAAGCCGTAGTACGGCCCGCCAGAGGACAGCGGAATGCCCAGCGGCTGGCCGTCGCCGCAGGCAATATCGGCGCCCTTCTCGCCCCATTCGCCGGGCGGACGCAGCGTGGCCATGACCAGCGGGTTGACGACGCCGATGGCCAACGCGCCCAGCTCGTGCGCGCCGTTGACCAGCGCGTCCACGTCTTCCAGGGCGCCGAAGAAACTGGGCTGGGGCACCACCACGGCGGTAATGTCCTCGCCGGCATAAGCGGCCAATAGCTGCGGATCGGTCAGGCCGGTGGCCGGATCCAGCGGCAGCTCCTCGAACACCAGCCCCTGGTTGCCGACAATGGCCCGCGCCACGCGGCGGTAATAGGGATGCAGCGAGGCCGGCATCAGAATACGCCCGGAGCGCGAGCGGCGATTGGCGCGCACGGCCATCAGCACCGCCTCGCCCAGCGCCGAGGCGCCGTCGTACATGGAGGCGTTGGAAACATCCAGGCCGGTGAGGCCGGCCATCATGGTCTGGTATTCGTAGATCACCTGCAGGCTGCCCTGGCTGGCTTCGGCCTGGTAGGGCGTGTAGGCGCTGTAGAACTCGCCGCGGGTGGCCAGTTGCCAGACCGCGGCGGGGATGTGATGGGCGTACGCGCCGGCACCCACAAAGCAGATGTCCTGCGGGTCGGTGGCCGCGCGGCGATGCATCAGGCGGGTGATCTCCGCCTCGTTGAGGCCGGTCGGAATACCCTCAAGCTCACCGATCTTCAGGTCCTGCGGAATCTCATCGAACAACGCATCAATATCCGCCACCCCGATGCGCTCGAGCATGTCGCGAACGTCGTCTTCGGTGTGCGGTATAAACGGCATCTCAGCTTTCTTCCTCGATCATCGCCTGATAGGCAGCGGCGTCCATCAGCCCCTCGAGGCTGGCCGCATCGGCGGGCTCCAGCCGGAACAGCCAGCCTTCTTCGTAGGGCGACTCGTTGACGAATTCAGGATGGTCGGTCAGTTGACCGTTGACGTCGCCGATCGTGCCATCGAGCGGCGCATAAACATCCGAGGCCGCCTTGACGGACTCGACCACTGCGCAGGCATCGCCGGCGCTGACCTCATCGCCGCTCTCCGGCAACTCCACGAACACGAGGTCGCCCAGGGACGCCTGCGCGTGATCGGTGATGCCCACAGTCAACGTGCCGTCCTCTTCCCTGCGCACCCATTCATGATCACGCGTGTATTGCAGTTCGCTCGGAATCTCGCTCATGCTGCTTCTCCGCTTGTCCTTCAGTCCACATCCACCAGAATCCGGCCATGGCGCACAAACGGCGGGCGCACCAGTCGGGCCGCCTTCCACTGCCCCCGGATTTCCACTTCACAATGCGCCTGCGCCGCCGCCGGCACCCGCGCCAGGGCAATGGCGCGACCCAGCGTAGGCGCAAAACTGCCGCTGGTGATCTCGCCCTCACCGGCATCGGTGCGCACACGCAGATGATTGCGCAGCACGCCGCGCTCGCCCAGCACCAGGCCGCAAAGACGCCGGGTCACGCCCTCGGCTTTTTGCCGCGTCAGCGCTTCGCGACCGATGAAATCGCGTGACTCGGGCGCCCACGCCACGGTCCATCCCAGCGCCGATTCCAGCGGCGAGGTGTCCTGCGTCATATCCGTACCATACAGATTCAGGCCGGCCTCCAGGCGCAGCGTATCGCGCGCGCCGAGGCCGCAGGGGCGTACGCCCGCGGCGAGCAGATCACGCCACCAGTCCCGCGCCTGCGCGGCCGGCATTATCACTTCGTAGCCGTCCTCGCCGGTGTAACCGGTTCGCCCCACGAACAGCTCACCGTCGGCCACCGCGTTGAACGGTTTGAGCGCCGCGGCGGCCTCGCGCAACGGACCATCCAGCAGGGCCTGCACGTGCGCCGCGGCTTGCGGCCCCTGCACCGCGAGCATGGCCAGATCATCACGCTCGTTGAACGCGGCGTCGAACCGGCCGGTATGGGCGGCAATCCACGCCAGATCCTGCTCGCGGGTGGCGGCGTTGACCACCATGCGATAGTCGCTTTCCCGGCGATAGACAATCAGGTCGTCCACCACGCCGCCTTCGGCATTGAGCATACAGGTGTACAGCGCCTGGCCCGGCGCCGTGAGGCGCGCCACATCGCCGCACAGCAGATACTGCAACGCCTCCCGGGCGGCGGCGCCGGTCACATCCACCACCGTCATGTGCGACACATCGAACACACCGGCCGCCTTGCGCACCGCGTGATGCTCGTCGATCTGGGAACCGTAATGCACCGGCATATCCCAGCCACCGAAGTCGACCAGGCGCGCACCGGCCTCCACATGCGCGTCGTACAGGGGTGTCTTGTATCCCAAGATGTGCTCCGTGCAGGCGGATGACAGGTGGCCGGCAGCAGCGAGGACAGCGCCAGCGAGTGCCACTATACCCAAGGTGAACACACAAGACCAAGCAGGTCGGGCGGGACTGCATCAGGCGCCGGATCAGGCGCCGGCGAGACCCGGATAGGCCGGCTGCGGGCCGGCCACGCGGGCGCCCGAAGAAGTGCGCCGCGCCGGCGATTCCTGCGGCGCCAGGCGCATCAGCACCCAGATCGCCGGCAACGACGCCAGCACCAGCATCAGTGCCGCTGGCGCCGCCACCTCCAGCATTTCCTCGCTGGCCTCGATCCAGATGCGCACCGGCAGCGTATCAAAGCCCACCGGCCGCAGAATCAGCGTCGCCGGCAACTCCTTGAGCACGTCAATAAACACCAGCACGAAGGCACTGGCCACACCGGGCCGAATCAACGGCAGAATCACCCGCCACAGATTCTCCAGCGAACCGGCGCCCAGGTTGCGCCCGGCCTGCTCCAGCGCGGGGGTTAACTGCTGCAGGGCGGCCTCCTCCGACTGCACCGCCAGCGGCAGGAAACGCACCACCAGGGCGAATATCAGCGCCGCCAGCGTACCGTAGAGCGGCGACAGCACGGTCAGCGCGAACACCAGCACACCCAGCGCAATCACCGGGCCCGGCAACACAAAGCCCACGCTGGACACATGCAGGAACATCTGGCTCACCCAGTTGCGCCGCCGCAAGTGGAAGAGACCTATAGGCAAGGCCGCGATCACGGTAATCACACCGGCTGCTGCAGCGATGGTCAGCGAGTTCATGGCGTAACCCCAGAAGCGACCATCCAGCGCCCCGCCCAGCCAGGCCTGCCAGGACCAGTGCAGCATCCACAGCAGGGGCACACCGAAAGCCAGCATGGCGATCAGGCCCAGCCAGCCCCAGATCAGGCACATTTCCAGCCGCGTGGCGCGCGGCGGCAGATCGGGCACGCCGCGCAGGGAGCGACTGAAATAGCGCTGGCGGGTTCTGAACGCGCGCTCGACGATGAGAAAGGCCAGACTCAGCAGCACCAGCACCAGGCTCAGCGCGGCGGCGCCGGAATAATCCATGCGCCCGCTGATCTGCAGGTAGATGGACAGGGTGAAGGTCTGGAAACGCAGCAGGCTCACGGCGCCGAAATCGGACAGCACGTGCAGCACAATCAGGGCAACGGCCGCGGCCAGCGCCGGACGCAACAGTGGCAGGCTGATCTGCCAGAAGGTTCGCAACGGGCCTGCGCCGGCGATGCGCGCGGCCTGCTCCAGAGTGGGCCCGGTGCCGGCCAGAGCCGCGCGCGTGAGCAGGAATACATAGGAGAAACCGGCCAGCGACAGGATGAAGGTGGCCCCGGCCAGGTTGTAGAGATCGGGTACCGGCACCACCCCCAGCGTCACCGTTTCCCATATCCGCGCCAGGGTGCCGCCCGGTTGCAGCAGCGTGGTGTACACATGGGCCAGCACATAGGCCGGCACCGCCAGCGGCAGGACCATCAGCCAGGTCGCCAGGGTGCGCCCCGGAAAACGCCGGCGGGCCACCAGCCACGCCGAGGACACGCCCAGCAAGAGGCACACCAGCGACACACTGACGGCCAGTGACATGGTGTTCCACAACAGCTCGGGGATGCGCGTGTTCCATAGCGAGGCCCAGCGATCAGCATCCACGCCCAGCGCGCTGTAGACCACGAAAAGCAGCGGGAAAGACGCCACCAGCACGATGCCGCCGGCGATCATCCCCTTGATGCTGAACGGGCCCGTCAGCTTCATGAAGCTACGGGCCCACATTGCGCCATGCCCCGCCGCGCCATCATGACTCAGGGCATCCCGGCGGCTTCGATCATATCCAGCGTGGCCGAGCGCCGCGGCCCCAGCACGCTCATGGGCACATCCGCCACGCGCAATGACTCGGTGGCGGGCAAGCCTTCGGCCACCGGCACGCCGGGGCGCGTGGGATATTCGTTATTGGTGGCGGCAAAAACTGCCTGGCCCTGCCTGGAGAGCAGGAACTCTACCAGCTTGAGCGCCGCCTCCTGCTTGTCACTGTGGCGAGCAATGGCCACCCCGGCCACATTCCAGGCCACGCCTATATCACCCTCGCCCTGGTCAGGGATGACCATGCGGATGGGCGCATCCGGGTTGTCCGCCAGGTGGCGGGCAACATAGTAGTGATTGACCAGCCCCACCTCGCGGCGACCGGCCGCCACATCACTGACGATGCTGCGGTGCCGGGCGTAGACGTTGCCCGCGGCATTGCGGCGCAGGCCACGCAGCCAGTCGCGGGTGGCCTCTTCGCCGGCGGCTTCCATATACACGGTGACCCCGGCGATAAAACTTTCATTGGCGCTGTTGGTGATGGCCACGCGTCCTTCCAGCGCCTCCCCGGCCAGATCGAACACCGAGCTCACCTGCGATGCCAGCGGCGAGTCAGTGTTGACCACCAGCACCCGGGCGCGCGCCGACAGGCCCACCCAGGTATTGTCCGGCGCCCGATAGTTGGCCGGCGTTTCCGCCAGCAACGCCGCGGGCAACGCGGAGAACACCCCGGCGCCCGCGCCCAGTTGCAGCGAGCCGGCATCGTTGCTCATATACAGATCCGCTTGCGTACGCGCGCCTTCCAGCCGCAGCTTGTTGAGCAGTTCAGTGGAACTGCCGCTGTGCACGGTGACCGGTATCCCGGTGCGCTCGGTGAACTTCTCCAGCACCGGCTTGACCAGCGCATCA
>SLLK01000153.1 GCA_007134115.1 Gammaproteobacteria bacterium
CCTTGTGCTCCTTCTGCAATATTCCGGATACGGTATGTGATGCGGCCAGTGGCCGCCAGATTCAGGCGGCCGGTGCGCGACCCAGCAGCGCCAGCACTTCCCGGCTGATGTCCTGCGCCGGCAGTTCCTGTTGCTCACCCTGGCCGCGCAGCGGCTTGACCTGCACGGTGCCGGCCGCCGCCTCAGTCTCGCCGATAATCAACGCCACCGTGGCGCCGCTGCGATCAGCGCGCTTGAGCTGCGATTTGAAACTGCCACCACCGCAATGAACCACCACTTTCAGCGCCGATGCACCATCACGCAGCTGTTCGGCGAGCGTAAACGCAGCACGCTGCGCCGACGCACCCTGATGCACCAGGTAGACATCCGGCGCCATGGCGGGCACGCGCTCCGGCGCCTGCGCCTCGACCAGCGCGACCACACGCTCCAGGCCCAGGGCAAAACCGGTCGCCGGCGTCGGCTTGCCGCCCAGTTGCTCCACCAGACCATCGTACCGTCCGCCGGAGCACACCGCATCCTGAGCGCCAAGCTGATCGGTAATCCATTCAAAAACCGTGCGACTGTAGTAGTCCAGACCGCGCACCAGGCGCGGATTGAGCACATAGTCAACGCCGGCATCATCCAGCAGTTGGCACACGCCGTCAAAGTGCTCGCGCGAAGCCGCATCGATATAGTCGGGCAATTTGGGTGCGGCTTCGATCAGTGACTGCAAGGCCGGGTTTTTGCTGTCCAGAATACGCAGCGGATTGGACTGCAGCCGGCGCTGACTGTCCTCATCCAGCTGATCTGCATGCTCGCTGAAGTACGCCACCAGCGCCGCCCTGTAGGTCTGCCTGCAGGCGGGCGTGCCCAGCGAGTTCAGGTGCAACACCGGCTGTATCCCCAGGCGCCGCCACAGGCGGCGCGTGAGCAGAATCTGTTCGGCGTCCACATCGGGGCCTTCCATGCCGAAAGTTTCCACGCCGATCTGGTGAAACTGCCGGTAGCGACCCTTCTGCGGGCGTTCATGGCGGAACATGGGGCCCGCATACCAGAGCCGGGGCTGCTGATGATGCAGCAAGCCGCGCTCAATGGCGGCGCGCACACAGCCAGCGGTGCCCTCGGGACGCAGGGAGAGGCTGTCGCCGTTGCGATCGTCGAAGGTATACATTTCCTTTTCGACGATATCGGTGACCTCGCCGATGGCGCGGCAGAACAGGTCCGTGCGCTCCACCAGCGGCAACCGGATTTCCCCATAGCCGGAGCCTTCAAGAATCTCGCGCGCCACGCCCTCCACCCACTGCCAGACAGACGTCTGCTCGGGGAGAATGTCGTTCATGCCACGTACGGCCTGGATACTTGCAGACACCCGGCGTCCTTCCTCTATACGCTGTTCAGTTTGATTGCGCGACCACGACTGACCGGTGGCCGGCGTTTCCGGACCGGCATGGCCGGCCCGTCAGGGGCTGGCCGCTGCGGGCTGCTCGATGACCAGCCGGGCCGTATTATTCGCGCGCCTGTGCGTGCCCACGTCGAGCACTTCACCGTTGACCCGCACCTCCACCGCATCCACATCGCCCACAAACAGGCGCAAAGGGAGTCGTGCGTCGACGGTTTCGCGTTCACCGCCAGCCATCAGCCGCTGCAACAGGGGCTCACCGCCGCTATCCTCAATCTCAACCCAGCTGTCTGCGCTGGTCACCACTTCCACGGCCACGTGGCCGGCATCGGCGCCAGCCTCTGGCGCGGCGGGTGCGACCCGGCTGCCGTTTCCGGTGGCGTCCCCGGGTTCAATAATCGCGCCCGCGTCCACGTCGGACAGTTCCGGCGCCGTCCGCGTCAGTTCAGCATCGGGCGAGGCGGCACTGGTGTCGCCGTCTTCGTCGACCACTTCAGCCCCTGCCGGCAGCATCACCGGCTGGCCCAGGGCGCGCGCCAGATCATCTCGGGCAACAGCATCCTGCAGCGTGGCGTACACCGGCTCGGCCACTGTGACCGTATCGCCCTGCTCGCCCGTGACCCACCACACGCCGCCAATAGCCAGCGCCAGCAGCGCCACGCCGACCATTGAGGCGGCCTGGCGCTGACGCTGCCCGACCAACACCGGCGAGCCGGCGTGGCGATTCGGCACCAACGTATCGTGCCGCGGCTGTACGTGTTCATGGGCGCGCAATACTTCGTCCACGGGCACACCCACCAGTTCGGCATAGCTGCGCAGATAACCACGCACAAAGGCGGGCGGCGGCAGCCGTTCATAACGATCGTGCTCCAGCGCATCGATCAGATCGCTGCCCAGGCGCAACGACTCAGCCACCTCACGCAGTTCCAGGCCCATGCGCTCGCGCGCCTGACGCAAACGGGTGCCCGGCGGACGTCCGACGCCGCTGACCGCGTATTCCGAAGTGTCGGGCGTCACTGTCATGACCCCCCCAGCTGGCGGGTTTCACGGCTATCGGGGAAGTGCTCCCGCAGCCGTCTGGCGTATTCCCGTTCGCGCTCGCGGTCGCCGAGTTCACGTTCGGTGCGCACGCCCAGCCACAGGCTGCGGGCCGTAGGCCGCACGACCTGATGGTAACGTTGCAGAAACTGGCGCGAAGCTGCGGGCTCGCCCTGGTCGTACTTGAGCTCAGCCATTTCCAGCAGGGCGCTGTGGAAGCCCGGATTGACGCGTAAGGCCTGCTGGAAGAATTCCTCGGCTTTCTGGTCGTCCTCGCTGATGCGCGCGCATACGCCGGCATTGGCATAGGCGTACTCGGGCGTGCTGTAATCGCGGTCGCGCGCGGCACGAATGAACTGCCGTTCGGCGTCACGCCAGCGCCCCTGGTCGCACAAAAACACGCCATAGTTATTGCGTGTTTCGGGATTGTCCGCGTCCAGTCGAATGGAACGCTTGTAGTGCTCGTCGGCCTTCTCGGTATCACCCAGGCGCACCTGCAATTCGGCCATGGCCGTATGCGCAGGGGCGTAACTGGAATTCTGCTCCAGTGCCCGCACCAGCTTCTCGCGCGCCACCTGCAACTGGCCCTGCTCCATGTAGGCAGCACCCAGCTGGGTATTGATGCGCGCCGCTTCGTCCAGGGACCCTTCGAATCGCCGGTCGTCGGTGGTGGCACAACCGGCCACCAGCACGATCGCCAGCCCCATCGACACCCATCTGCATGCACTCATGCCGATACCGCTCCTGCCGCGTGACGCGCGGCGCCGCCAATACGCTTGCCACGACCGGTCACTTCGCCCACCAACTGGCCACAGGCAGCATCGATATCATCCCCCCGGGTGCGCCGGGTAATGGTGCGAATACCGGCATGATGCAGTGTGTCCTGGAAACGCCGGATCACATCATCGGGGGAACGGCGATAACGTGTGCCCGGGAAGGGATTGAAGGGAATCAGATTGACCTTGGCCGGCAAATCCCGCAACAGCCCGACCAGCGCCCGGGCATGCTCGGGCTGGTCATTGACGCCGTCGAGCATCACGTATTCGAAGGTGATGTGCGTCTTGTGCGAACGGTCCTTCACGTAACGCCGGCAGGCCGCCATCAGTTCCGCCAGAGGGAACTTGCGATTCAGCGGCACCAGTTCGTCACGCAGGGCGTCGTTGGGGGCATGCAGTGACACCGCCAGGGATACGTCGCAGGCATCACGCAGGCGATCCATGGCCGGCACCACGCCGGCGGTGCTCAGCGTCACCCGCCGCCGCGACAGGCCATAGGCATTGTCATCAAGCATCAACTGCATGGCCGGCAGCACCTGGTTGAAGTTGAGCAGGGGCTCGCCCATGCCCATCAGCACCACGTTGGTGATGGCCCGGTCATCGCCGGTTTCCAGCCACAGTTCACGACGCGCAATCCAGAACTGGCCGATAATTTCCGCCGCGGTCATGTTGCGACTCAGGCCCAGCTGCGCCGTGGAACAGAATGAACAGTCCAGCGCACAACCCACCTGCGAGGACACGCACAGCGTGCCGCGACCCTCTTCGGGAATGTACACCGCTTCCACCGCGCTGCCACCGTCCAGCCGCAGCAGCCACTTGCGGGTGCCGTCGCGCGAAGACTTGCGCATCATCACTTCCGGCGGACGGACTTCGGCCATCTCTTGCAGACGCGCACGCAGCGCCTTGCCCAGGTTGGTCATCCCGGCGAAGTCACTGATCCCGTGCTGGTGAATCCACTGCAGCACCTGGCGAGCACGAAAAGCCTTCTCCCCCTGTTCGTGGAAGAAGGCCTCGAGGCCCGCCGGGTCCAGCCCCAACAGATTCACTTTTTGCTGCGGTGTAGCCATCAGTCTCCTGTTCACTCACACGTTGCCGGATTCAGCCACGCGCGCAGATTTGATCATCCTTGAAGAAGTAGGCGATTTCCTCGGCCGCGGTTTCCGGCGCATCCGACCCGTGCACCGCATTGGCGTCGATGGATTCGGCGAAATCCGCGCGGATGGTACCCGCCTCGGCTTCTTTTGGATTGGTTGCGCCCATGATTTCACGGTTGCGGGCAATGGCATTGTCGCCCTCGAGCACCTGCACCATCACCGGGCCGGAGATCATGAAAGACACCAGGTCGTTGAAAAACGGACGCTCCCGATGCACGGCATAGAAGCCTTCAGCCTGTTCGCGGCTGAGCTGCGTCATACGCGCGGCGATCACGCGCAGGCCGGCGCTCTCGAAACGGTCGTAAATCTTGCCAATCACGTTTTTGGCTACCGCATCGGGCTTGATAATGGAAAGCGTGCGTTCCTGGGTCATTCAGTTTTCTCCATGGACCATTCATTGTGTGTGAAACAGGCCGGACGCCGAGAAATGCGGCGCCCGGCCCGATGCAACGCATCAAGCGGAGCAGTGTACGCGCCTCGCTGTAATGCCGACAATCACGCTGCCAGCGGCGGCATGATCAAACCTTGAAACTCTCCCCGCAACCGCATTCGTCGGTCACGTTGGGATTCACGAAACGGAAGGATTCGTTCAATCCGTCACGCACAAAATCAAGCTGGGTGCCGTCCAGATAGGGCAGCGCCTCACCGGCCACCACCACCTTGACGCCCTGATCCTCGAACACCTGGTCATCGGGACCGACCTCATCGGCATAATCCACCACATAGGACAGACCCGAGCACCCGGTGGTACGTACACCCAGGCGCAGACCGACGCCGCGGCCGCGCTTGCTCAGGTAACCGCGTACGCGGTCAGCAGCAGATTCCGTCAGCGTAATGGACATGTGTTGTCACCTCGACAAATATCTCTGTAATAACAGGGGCATTGTAACGCACCCTGACCGTCTGTTGGCTGAATATTGCAACAAACGCGCCGATTGCTCAGGCCCCGGCCACCGCCCGGGCCAGATCAGCGGCCGCTGTCTCCGCCAGCACCGCACTGTGACGACGTGTCGCCGGCAGTTGCAATGCCTCACTGATGCGCATCGCCGACACTTGATGCAGTACGGTCACGGGCTGCCCTTCCAGCTGTTCCGCCAGCCACGCCCCGCAGGCGATGGTCGCCGGACAGCCGTGGGCGCGGAAGCGCACCGCCTGCAGACAGCCTCCGGCAACTCGCGCACACAGCCGGAGCACGGCGCCATCGGCGGGCGAACGGGCCTCCACCGCATGCACATCGGCGCCCGGAGGCAGCTCACCGGCGCGCGGCGCAGCCCTGAACCACACCATCACCGGATGATCCGCGGTATAGGCCTCGCTCACGCGGCATCACCCTGGCCCGCCGGCGGCCACAGCGGCGAGATCTCACGCAGTCGCCGGATCTCGCTGCGCAGGCAGGCCACGGCCTGCTCAATATCCGCCTCACTGGTAAAACGTCCCGGCGACAGGCGGATGGAAGCGCGCACCCGGGCATCGTCGAGCCCCATGGTGCGCAGCACATGCGAAGGCTCACTGGTCGCCGAAGTACACGCCGATCCCAGCGAGAAGGCCAGCTCCGGCGTTCCGGCCACCAGCGCCTCAACGGCGATGCCGTCTATAGCCACATTGAGAATGCCGGCCACCCGCTGCGGCGTATCGCCGTTGAGTTGCACACCGCCACAGGAGCGCAGCCCTTCCCACAACCGGTCACGCAGGGCGGCTATGCGCGCCTGTTCGGTGTCGCGCTCCTGCGCGGCGATGCGGCAGGCTTCGCCCATGCCGGCAATCTGGTGCGTAGCCAGGGTGCCGGGGCGCAGGCCGCGCTCATGCCCGCCACCGTGCATCAACGGCCGTATACGGGCGCGAGGTTCACGCCGCACATAGAGCGCGCCCACACCCTTGGGCCCACACAGCTTGTGCGCCGAGAACGACACGTAATCCACCGGCAGCGCACCGGTGTCCAGCGGCAGTTTGCCCAGGCTTTGCGCGGCGTCCACGTGCAGGCGCACGCCCGCCTCACGGCACACGGCGCCGATCCCGGCGATGTCCTGTATCACACCGGTTTCATTATTGACGTGCAACACACTGACCAGCACCGTGTCATCGGCCACGGCGGCGGCGATATCCTGCGGCTGGATATGCCCGGCAGCGTCCGGCGCTACCCGCGTCACGCGGAATCCCTCGCGCTCCAGCGCACGGCATACATCCAGCGTGGCGGTATGTTCCTGCGTGGTGGTGACGATATGCCGTCCGGTGTCGGCGTAGAAACGCGCAGCGCCGGCCACCGCCATATTGATGGCTTCGGTGGCACCGGAGGTCCAGGTCAGCTCGCGCGGATCAGCCGCGATCAGGGCGGCAAGGTGCTCGCGCGCGGTCTCGATCACACTGGCGGCGTGTCGCCCGGGGGCGTGGGTGGTCGCGGAGGGATTGGCGAAGCCACCGTGGTGGCCCAGGTGCGCCAGCATCACCTCGCGCACCCGCGGGTCCAGCGGCGTGGTGGACGCGTAATCCAGGTAGATCGGATGCTTATCCATACCCTGCTGACTCAGCCCAGCCCCAGTTCGCGCGCCGGGCGCAGCCCGACGGCTTCCTCCCGCCGCTGCTGGCGACGCGCCACATGGTCTACGTCACGCCGCCGCATCAGATCGGCCAGCGTGCGACAGGCGAGGAAATCCTCGATGTGATCGCTCAGTTCAGCCCACAGATCGTGGGTAAGACAGCGTTCGCCATTCTGGCAATCCCGCTGCCCGGCGCAGCGGGTCACATCCACCTTCTCGCCTACCGCGCGAATCACGTCCGCAATGGAGATGGCCGGCGCCTTGCGCGCCAGCACATAACCACCGCCGGGGCCACGCGTGCTGGCCACCAGCCCATAGCGGCGCATGCGCCCGAACAACTGCTCCAGGTAAGACAGGGATATGTCCTGGCGGCGCGACACATCGGCCAGGGGCACCGGACCACAGCGTTCGTGCAGAGCCAGGTCGAGCATGGCCGTCACCGCATAGCGCCCGCGCGTGGTGAGCTTCATGATTTGCGTCCCGCGCTGCGTGCCGCCGGTGCCTTGTGCTGCTTGTGCCCGGCATCCTCGGTGGCCGGATCAACCGCCTCCACATTGCACGGCTCGATGCCCGGCAAATCCAGCCCGCCGTTGCCGGCCAGCTCGCAGACGACTTCGGTGAGCTCCTGCAGGCGGCGGTCCATGACATGAATATGATCCAGCATGCCGTTGACGGCATCGGCCACCGGATCAGGCATTTCGTGGGTCAGGCCGTAGGCATCAAAGCCCATCTTGCGGGCAATCTCCTGGCGATGGGCGACGCGTTCGCGCGTGCCCTGCTGCACCACCCGCGCCGGCACGCCGACCACCGTAGCGCCTGCCGGCACGTCCTTGAGCACCACACTGTTGGAGCC
The DNA here is from genome assembly GCA_007134115.1 of Gammaproteobacteria bacterium. GTDB lineage: Bacteria > Pseudomonadota > Gammaproteobacteria > UBA5335 > SLRW01 > SLLK01. The sequence goes on from SLLK01000153.1 coordinate 7,734, forward strand.
TATGCGCCCGCCCGAGCCTATCTTGACCGGGCCCAGGACCTTGGCGCCGGCGCCGATCACCACGTCATCGCCCAGCGTGGGATGCCGCTTGCCCTTTTCCCAGCTGGTGCCGCCCAGCGTCACGCCGTGATAAAGCGTGCAGTCGTCACCGATGACGGCGGTTTCACCGATCACCACGCCCATGCCGTGATCAATAAAAAAACGCCGCCCGATGGTTGCGCCGGGGTGGATTTCAATACCGGTGAGCCAGCGGCCTGTATGCGAGGTGAACCGCGCCAGCCAGCGCAGCCGCCAGCGCCACAGCCGATGGGCAAGGCGATGGAAGAACAATGCGTGCAACCCCGGATAGGTGGTCAACACCTCAAAGGTATTGCGCGCCGCCGGGTCGCGCTCGAACACGCAAGCGATATCTTCACGAAGACGCCTGAACATGAAGAAACCAGCCTCTGCTGAAAAAACCTGCGGGTGAGACCGCACAAGCGGCTGCTGCCCATTCCCGATTAAATTACTCGGAATTATACGCGCAGCTTCAAGGCCGGGGGAAGGCGCGACGCCCAAAACCGTAAACCCGGCGGATCACCCGCTCCTGACCCCGGGTCCTCTGTGCTCCCTGTCGCAATCCCGGTGCCTTCGGTGGCGTTCTCCAGAAACGGTAGCACCCCGACCAGGCCAGCCACCGAATACACCGGAGAATCAAAGCAGCAATCTTTGCACCTCAGTGCATTCGGTGTCTTCGGTGGCGCTGTTCAAAAGACGGTGCCACCCCTGGTTCAATCAGCCACCGAAATCACCGAATACACCGAAGGGCGGGAATAGCCAACCTCGGTGGATTCGGTGTCTTCGGTGGCGCTGTTCAAAGACGGTGCCACCCCTGGTTAAACCAGCCACCGAAATCACCGAATACACCGAAGGGCGGGAATAGCCAACCTCG
>SLLK01000056.1 GCA_007134115.1 Gammaproteobacteria bacterium
CCGAAGGGGAAACACCGTGGAATACATGGTCATCTACCTCGTTCTGGCGGGGTTGTTCGGTCTGTTCATGGCGTGGGGTATCGGCGCCAATGACGTCGCCAACGCCATGGCCACCTCGGTGGGCTCGCGTGCGCTGACCATCAAGCAGGCGGTCGTGATTGCTGCCATTTTCGAGTTCGCCGGCGCGGTGCTGGCCGGCGGCGGGGTCACCGCCACCATTCGCGGCGGCATGATGGATACCAGCAGTCTGGAAGGTAATCCGGAGGTGCTGGTGTTCGGCATGCTGGCCTCGTTACTGGCCGCCGGCACCTGGCTGATGATTGCCTCCCAGCGCGGCTGGCCGGTATCCACCACGCATTCTATCGTTGGCGCCATCATTGGCTTCGGCGTCGTGGCGCTGGGTTTTGGCGCCATACGCTGGGAACGGGTGGGCACCATCGCCGCGAGCTGGGTGATCTCACCGGTAAGCGCAGGCATCGTCGGCTGGGTATTGTTCCGCAGCGTACAGATTATTATTCTCCAGCACCGCGATCCCATTTTGCGCGCCCGCCGTTTCATCCCGGTCTACATGTTCCTTACCGGCTTTTTCATCACGCTGATGACGGTGATGAAGGGCCTGCAGTACGTGGGTCTGGGCTTCACCATGCTGCAAAGCTATATGCTGGCCGTCGTACTGGGCCTGGTGGTCGCCGGCATCGGCAAGTACTTTCTGGACAAGGTGCCATTCGATGCCACTGCCGACCGACGCATACAGTTCCTGACTGTTGAGCGGCTGTTCGCGGTATTGATGGTGATTACCGCCTGCGCCATGGCGTTCGCCCATGGTTCCAACGATGTGGCTAACGCCGTCGGCCCGGTAGCCGCGGTGATCAGCGTGGCCACCACCGGCGCCATTGACGACCAGGCACCGGTCCCGCTGTACGTGCTGGCGCTGGGCGGCATCGGTATCATCGTCGGCCTCGCCACCCTGGGCAAACACGTGATTGCCACGGTCGGCCGCAATATCACCCAGCTCACCCCCAGCCGCGGTTTTGCCGCCACGCTCGCCGCCGCCGCCACCGTGGTGGTGGCCTCTTCGCTGGGCATCCCCGTATCCACCACCCACACACTGGTCGGTGCGGTGCTGGGCGTGGGCCTGGCGCGCGGTATCGCCGCCATCGACCTGCGCGTGGTCAGCGGTATCTTCATGTCGTGGATTGTGACGTTGCCGGTGGGTGCCACCTTGTGTGTACTGTTCTTCCTGATACTGCGTGCGATACTGGGATAAGCACCCAGCCCGGGAACCTGCGGCCCGCTGGCGAGTCCCATCGGGCCGGTAACCACTTCACCGCCGCAGACAGCAGGACAGCGCAGCAATGACCGATGCCGATCCCGCCCGTTACACGGTAATGGGCAACCCCGTCGCTCACAGCAAATCCCCCCGCATTCATTCCCTGTTCGCCACCCAGACCGGGCAGAAGATGTACTACGGCATGACCCTGGTGCCGCGCGACGGCTTTGCCGAAGCCGTACAGCGGTTCCGCGAGGAAGGCGGCCGCGGCGCCAACGTGACCGTACCGTTCAAGGAAGAGGCGTGGCACCTGGCGGAACACCTGACCCCGCGCGCGCTCCGGGCAGGGGCGGCGAACACGCTGACTTTCAGTGACGACGGCATCCGCGGCGACAACACCGACGGCATCGGCCTGTTGCGCGACCTGGTCAACAACCACGGTCTCACGCTGGCGGGCCGGCGTATTCTGGTGCTGGGTGCGGGTGGCGCCGTGCGCGGCGTACTGGAGCCGTTGCTGGAAGCACAGCCCCGCCTGCTGCATATCGCCAATCGCACGGCCGAGCGGGCGCGTCAGCTGGCCACCGACTTTGCCGACATGGGTGCCGTCACCGGCAGTGGCATCGACGAGCTCGGCGAAGAGCAGTTCGAGCTGATTATCAACGGCACTTCGGCCAGCCTCGGCGGCGAGGTGCCCGCGCTGCCGGACCACATCCTGGCTCCCGACGGCCGCACCTGCGACATGGTCTATGGCGACAAGCCCACGGCGTTCATGGACTGGGCACGCGAGCACGGCGACCCGGCCGCACTGGACGGCCTGGGCATGCTGGTCGAGCAGGCAGCCGAGTCGTTTTGCATCTGGCGCGGCGTCATGCCGGACACGGCGCCGGTGATTGCGGCCCTGCGTGGCCGTAAATAGCTCGTCCCCATCGCGTATGCGGGCCGTCGGCTCCCCCGCGCGACCACTTATCCGTTAGTCTGTAGCGCATGAAAACCCGCGCGGCGATTGCTGTTGTACTGGCGGCCATGGTCATGGGCAGCACCACCCCGTTTGGCGCCGACGATCCGTGGCTGAAGATGTCGGCCGGCCTGGTCAGCGGCCCGGACTGGACTGTGGAAGACCTGGATGTGCAGCTCGAACGCCGCCAGCGTGGCCGCTATACGGCACAGCTGCAGGCCGGACAGATCAAGCTGCCACTGCCGGCCGGAACCTTCCACGAACTGGACGTGCAATGTGCCGACGTCACGCTGACATCGGCAGCCGTCGGCTGCCTGCATGGCCGGCTGCGGGCCCGCTCTCCCTGGCTGGGCGACGGTAGCTTCGATATCGCCGGCACCTACGGCGTCGACAACGGACATCTGGAACTGGCCATCAGCGATGCTCCGGTAGCCGGATCGCTGCTGAATCTGGCGCTGAATCGCGCCCCGGACAACGCGCCGTGGTCGGCAACCATCGACCTGCCCGGGGCCGAACTGGCCACCGTCCTGCTCGCCGCCACGGGCGAAGACTGGCAGGCCGACGGCACGCTGTCGCTGACGGCAGATCTGCACGGCGACAGTGCAGGATCGGCAAGGGGCCGGGTAGACCTGGCACTGCATGACGGGGAATTCAGCCGGGCCAACGGTCGCCACGCGGGCGAGAATCTGGCGGCCCGCCTGTCCATGGCGCTGACCGCCGGTGACCACGGCCCGGGCGGCGAGGCGCGCCTCAGCCTGGACCAGGGCCAGCTGTACGTGGAACCGGTCTTCCTGGACGCCGCCGCAGATCCCCTGCATGCCCGGGGCCACCTGAGGTGGCGCTCGGAAACCGGGGTGCTGGCACTGAGCGGGCTACAGATTGAACAGCGGGCGCTGGGCCGCGTGTCCGGAGCCACGCACATTCCGCTGAGCGACCCGGCCCGCAGTGATCTGGACCTGCGCTGGGCCACGGACGCGCTGGGTGCCTTCTACACCACCTGGTTGCAGCCCTTTGTGTTCGGCACGCCGCTGGGCAACCTGGAAGTCGAGGGCGGCGCCACGGGGCATGCCCGGCTGCGTGACGGCGAGTTGACACAGGCCACGCTGGGTCTTGCGCAGGCGCATGCCGAGGACCGGGATTTCCTGTTCGCGGTATATGGCATGGACGCCGACCTGCAGTGGCAGCGCGAGCGCGGCCCGGCCTCCCGGCTGTCGTGGGAGGGCGCCCATGTGCAGGGCCTGCGCATCGGCAGCGCAGCGCTGGCCGGCATTGCCGATGCGCGCGGCGCGGAACTGCTCGAATCTGCTTTTGTGCCGGTGCTGGATGGCGGCCTGGCCATCACCGACCTGCGGCTGGACACCACTGCGCAAGGCCCCGTGCTCTACCTGGACGCGGAGCTGCTGCCCGTCAGTCTGGCGCCGCTGACCCGCGCCTTCGGCTGGCCGGCCTTGGGCGGCACCATCGCCGGGCGCCTGCCTGGCCTGCGCTATCACGACCGGCAGCTGGAGGTCGGCGGTACCCTGGAGGCCGAGCTGTTTGACGGCACCATGCAAATCACGGGCTTGCGCATCCTGCGCTTGCTCGGTCCGTTGCCACGACTGGAAGCCGATATCGAGATGCGCGAGCTGGACCTGGAGCTGCTCACGCGCACCTTTGATTTCGGCCACATCAGCGGTCGCCTGAATGCCGATGTGGAGCGGCTGCGCCTGCTCGAATGGAGTCCGGTGGCCTTCGATGCGCGCATCTATACCCCGCCCGGGGTGCATCGTGGCGGCCGTATCAGCCAGCGCGCCATCGACAACCTGGCCGGCGCCGGCGCCGGGCCCGGCACCGGCCTGCAACAGGGGATCACGCAGTTTTTCAGCGAGTTCGCCTATGCCCGCATCGGGCTGGGCTGCAGCATGCGCCGGCAAGTCTGCACCATGAGCGGCATCGAGCCCGCCGGGCCGGACAGTTACGTCATCGTGCGTGGCCGCATGCTGCCCCGTATCGAGGTGATCGGCCACCATCGCTCGGTGAGCTGGCCGGCCCTGCTGGAGCAACTCGAAGCGGCAACGGCGGCCGGGCCTGCAGAAGTGCGTTGACGACAGCCAGTGCCGGGTGTGTACTGGAGTGACTTTGCCTATCCACTCAAGGGTGAACAGATGCAGATTGATGCCTGGCCACGATTCGCGATGCTGCTCGGTTGCCTGATGGCAACCACCGCCTGCGTCACCATCAACGTGTACTTCCCGGCCGTCGCCGCCGAGCGCGCCGCCGACCGTATTATCGAGGACGTATGGGGTGAGTCCGGGGACAACGACGAACAACAGGGCAGCAGCCTGCGCCGTCAACCGGCGCAATCACAGCTGGCCAGCCTCGGCGGCACGCTGCTCGACCTGGTATTCAAGCCGGCGCACTCCAGTGAGCCCGAGCTGGATATTTCCTCGCCGGCCATCCGCAGACTCACCCAGCGCATGGAGGCCCGCCACCGTGAACTGCGCGAATGGTACGACCAGGGTGTTGTAGGCCTCAGCCGTGACGGGCTGATCGCCATCCGCGAGCCGGGCGAGGTGGCGCTGGCCCGGCGAAACGAACTGCGCCGCCTGGTAGCCGAGGAGAACGCGGATCGCAACAGCCTCTACGGCGAAATCGCCGCGGCCAACGGGCGTCCGGAATGGGAGGAGCAGATCCGCGCCACCTTTGCCGAACGCTGGATTCGCAATGCCCGCCCGGGCTGGTACTACCAGGACGACGACGGCAACTGGGTGCGGAAGTAATTTCTGCGCCCTTAACGACACAAGGCCGGCATGATGCCGGCCTTGTGCGTTACGGGCGGTTGTCGTCCCCGGCTCAGAAGAACCAGGACACGACCTTGGCAACCACGCCATAGAACCACTCGCGAACCCCGCGCCACCAACCGGGGCTTTCCTGCAGACGGTAGCTTTCATTGGCGCGGTGAATCACGTACTGGTGGATGGCGTCCGAGTCGTCCATATCCAGCAGATCCGAAAACGGCACCATGCCGCGACCCTTGTAGGCGCCACCGATCACAATGCCCTGCCAGCTTTCATGGGTCACTTCGTCCATGTAGCGCAGGTCCGGGATGGAGCTGCCGCTGACCGCGCCGGGACCGTGACACACTGCGCAGTACTCATGATAGAGGCGACGACCTTCCTGCACTGTGTCACTGTCCGCACTGACCTTCGGTGGTTCCGGAATACGCGGTTGTTCCGGCGCCGGCGGCAGGGTGCCGTCAGCGTTGAGGCGGAAGGTCAGCACGCGGCCCCGGGTATGCAGGTTGCCGAACTTGACGGCATCACCGCCGGCAAGGGCGCCGGCGCCGCCCCAACCCACATTGACGGTAACGTACTGCACGCCGTCCAGCTCCCAGGTCACCGGCGCCGCGATCACCCCGGACTGGGTGGCAAACGCCCACAGCTCTTCGCCGGTGTGCGCATCGTAGGCCACAAAGCGGGCGTCACCCGTTCCCTGGAACACCAGGTCCCCGGCGGTAGACAGGACACCGCCGTTCCAGTGCGTCGGCAGGCGCACCTTCCACGCCTCTTTCTGCGCCACCGGATCCCAGGCCAGCAGATAGCCTATAGCCATTTCACGGGCCAGCTTGCGCGCCAGAATCTGGTTTTTTACCGGTGGTGCGCCGCCCAGGTTCATGTCCACCCCGACGTTCCAGCGGCCCTCCGCAAACTCGAACACCTCGGGCTGGGAATACAGGAACGGCAGGTCCATGGCCGGGATGTAGACCAGTCCGGTGCCTGGATGGAAGCTCATCGGCTGCCAGTTGTGCCCGCCCAGGGGGGAGGGGCGGGTGAGCTTGGGCTCGTCCTCGTACTGGGTTTCGGTTTCCACCGGACGACCGGTTTCGGGGTCCACATGCGTGGCCCAGTTGACGGCGACGTAGTTCTCGGCCGAGATAAACTCGCCGGTCTCACGATCGATCACGTAGAAAAAGCCGTTCTTGGGCGCCTGCATGATGGTCTTGCGTATCTCACCATCGATTTCCAGGTCAGCCAGGATCATGTGCTGCGCGGCCGTGTAATCCCAGGTTTCCGCCGGCGTGGTCTGGTAATGCCAGACGTACTCGCCCGTATCCGGGCGCAACGCCACCATGGAGGACAGGAACAGGTTGTCACCGCCCTCCGGGCTGCGGATATCGCGGTTCCAGGGCGTGCCGTTGCCCACGCCTATATACAGCAGGTCCAGCTCCGGATCATAGGCCATGGAGTCCCACACCGTGCCGCCGCCGCCGAACTTCCACCACTCACCGGTCCAGGTCTCGGCGGCCATGGCCATGGCGTCATCTTCAAAACCGGCGGCGGGATCGCCGGGCACGGTCCAGAAACGCCACAGTTTCTCGCCGCTGTCGGCGTCATAGGCCGACACATAACCGCGCACACCGTATTCGGCGCCGCCGTTGCCCACGATGACCTTGCCGTCCACAATGCGCGGCGCATGGGTGATGGTGTAGGGCTTGGTGCGGTCAATGGTATTGACGTCGAAGTGCGGCTCGCCGGTGGCCGCGTCCAGCGCGATCAGGCGGCCGTCGATGGTGCCCGCATAGACACGGCCCTGCCACACGGCCACGCCGCGGTTGACCACGTCGCAGCAGGCATTGCTGCCCCACGCTTTGGGCACCTCGGGATCGTAGCGCCACAGCTCCTCGCCGGTGCGCGCATCCAGCGCGAACACCAGGCTCCAGGGGCCGGTGGTATACATGACCCCGTCGACCACTATCGGCGTGGCCTGCAAGCCGCGCTCGGTACCCGTCTCGTAGATCCACTCCAGACCCAGTTGCTGCACATTGTCGCGATCAATCTGGTCCAGCGTACTGTGGCGATCTTCGGCATAGGAGCGGCCGTGGGTCAGCCAGTTGCCGGGTTCGGCCTGCGGCGCATTGATAATGCGCTGGCCGTCAATGTTGGCGAGCGAGGCACGCACCTCGTCGGACACCGCAGCCGGCGCCTGCGAACCACACACCAGAAAAAACGCGGCCGCGGACACGGCCAGCAAGGACTTGTTCATGCATCTCCCCCGCACCTTCAAGGCCGGCAGTTGTAGCCCCTGCCGGTTCATTATCAGTATTCAAGCGCCGCGCGCCATGAGTTGAGTAATTACTCTATACGCAAACCATCATAACGCACCCGATGCCAGTGTCCAGTATCGGGTGCAACAACGATAATCCACGTGATTTTGGTGGATTCGGTGGCAGCGTAAGCTAAAGGGCAGTAGCAGGCAGTATTAAGTTTTCCGTATTAAGTATTAAGGAAACGCTGACCAACACCCACCGGCTCACTCCATCAGGCCCCGGCTTCCTCCCGCACCACGGGCAACAATCGATAAAGCCGCTCCACCGGATCATCGAGTTCCAGCAGGGTCTGCTTGTACTCGGGCTCCAGCGGCAGAATCTCCACCAGGCGACCACCCACCCAGCGCGCGTCGTCATAGTCACACTGGCGCTCTGTCCAGGGCGGCCCCAGTTCGCTGTACAGTGCTTCAAGCAAGCGGGCCAGCACCGCGCAATCGGGGGGAACACGCGCCGCTGTCTCCGCAGGCAGTGCTTCAATTTCGGCCATCCACAGGTGTGCGGGGGTTTGCCATTGTTTTAGCAGGCGCACGCGTTGCTCGCCGTCCACGGTAATACCCAGTTGGCCGTCGTCGAGGCGGGTGAAATCGGTGATACGCACCTGTGTGCCCACCGCGGCGGGCACCGCTGTATCGCTGCCATCTTCCTCGCGCAGGGCCAGGGTAATGACAAAGCCGTGGTCATTGCGCATGCAGGTGGAGACCATATCCAGATAACGGGGCTCAAAAATCCGCAGCGGCAGGGGACCGCCGGGAAAAACCACGGTACGCAACGGAAACACGGGCAGGGTGGATGGACTCAAGATGGCTCCCCTCGTCAGGCCTCACCGGCAACTTCGCCAGCATAGGCCAAACATGGGGGCAGCGCGAGACGGCGCCGCCGGATCAGGGCGACGAGGCGCTGCGTGCCTGAGGTGGCCGCACCAGCAGAATAATCGCCACCGCGATCAGGGTAATGGCGGCGTAGGCATGGAAGGCACCGGCATAGCTGCCCACCGCATCCGACACCGCACCGGCGGCCACCGGCCCCAGCGCGCCCACGGTAGTCACCACCAGCCCCATGGTGGCAAACAGGGCAGCGTAGTTGCGGCGGCCGAAGTAATTGGCGATCAGGGTGGGTGCCGAAACATAGGCCAGCCCCCAGCCCATGCCGAAGAACACGGCAAAACTGTAGACCAGGAACGGTGTGGTCGCGATCGACAGCAGCAGCAACGCCACCAGCTCGCAGAACAATCCGGCGGCCAGCAGCAGACGCGGTTCAATGCGGTCGCCGAGCACGCCGGCAAACAGGCGGCCCACGGTA
>SLLK01000196.1 GCA_007134115.1 Gammaproteobacteria bacterium
AGTTTGCCCTGTCTTGCATGCTTGAACAGCTCCTCACCGAGGCCGCGACGCCCGCTGCGCGAGGCGGCCGCAGCCTTGGGTTACCGGCGTGTCGCGAAGCCGCGACCACCGTGCTGCGGGTCATCGCCGACTTCGGCCGGCCCGACCGCGCGGCCCGTGCCGGGGCACTGGATGCGGGACTGACGTTCCTCTATCCCGGGACACAGCCGCCGGCGGCCGCCATCGATCACTGGCAGCAGGCGTTGCAAACAGCGCTCAAGCGTCTGGACCGCCTCAATCCGGCCGGGCGCCGACGGTTGATTGAGGCGGCCATACTCACCATCCGTCATGACGGACACGTCAGTGTTGCCCAGGCGGAACTGCTGCGCGCGGTATGCGCGATGCTCCACGCGCCCATGCCGCCCTTGCGACCGGCCGGCGAGCACCCATCGCCGGCGGCAACCGCACAACAATGAGCCGGGCACGGCACAAATCAGCTACCATGATGACCTTTGCGCAGGACCCGATGTCGACATGCCTCAAGATCAGAATCAAACCGGCCACGATCAGCGCCGCCAGCGGTGGCGCACCCTTGCAGGGCTGCTTGTCACCCTGGGCGTGATCGCCCTGCTGGTTGTCATGTGGCAATCGCTGCCGCGCGGCTATTCCACGGATCTCAGTCTGGTCGGCAATGGCCAAGCGACCGTGGTACTGGCACACGATGACCACCGGGTAGCCAGTGATGAACAGATGGCGGCCCTGAATGAAATTCGCGACGGCCTCGAAGCACGCGGAATCCAGTTGCTGGTCGCCAATATGCGGGTAGAGCAAGGGGCCGCCTTTGCCGGCGCCCACGGCGCCTCGCCGGCGGATGTACTGGTATTCGACGGCAACGGCAGCCTGCTCGCGCGTATCCGTGGACCGTTGAGCGGGCCGCAACTGCGCCAGCAAGTCCTCACCGCACTGGACCCGGCACAGGAGCCGCTGGAGTGAGTGGCGCCGAACACACTGCGTGGTGGCAGGCGCGCGAGATCAAGCCGGGGCAAAGTGGCCACTGGCAAATCGGACCGCTCAGCGTGCATGCCCGCAATGCGGGTACCGAGTGGCGTTTTGCCTGGCAATTCGGTGATGACCCGTGGCAGGAAGCACTGGATTTCGAGATCGACGATGAACCATTGCCCGACACCGGTGCCCTGCGTCGCCGTTTTGCCATGGGCAATACCGGCAGCCGCCTGCAGCTGCAGCCACGCCTGGCCGACCGTGCCGTCATGGTGATGCCGGAAACCGACATGTCGCTGCCCGCCGACGAGCATTGCCTGCTGTATATTGCGTCGCCGCTGTGGCTGGCGATCTCAGCGGGGCCGGGACTGGACCGGGAGCTCATGGAACTGCCCGTGACCCGGCTTTCGGATACCTGGTTCGGCCCCAACACGCGCGAAGGCACACTGTGCTACTCGCTGCGCACCCGGGCCCGCACCCGCGCCGACCGTATCGAGCCCGTGGCGCACCGCGCGATTACCCCGCTCACGATTCACAACCGCAGCAAACAGCCGCTGGAGTTGACCCAACTGCGCGTCCCCATGAACGCGCTGGGCCTGTACCAGCATCGCGACAAGACACTGTGGAGCGACGCCGTCACGCTGACCCACGAAGGCGACTCCAATATGGCCGCGGTGCATGTGCGCCATGGGGCCGGGCGCGAGGGCGCACGCGGCGAACTGATCGCCGGGCCACGCGAAACGCTGGAGCGCAACACCGTCATTCGCGCTTTCAGTCAACTGTTTAGCTAGGGAAAAACCGGACCATGCAGGACGTGCTGCAAACACTGGAAAACTACCACGCCCTGGCCGCCGCCCGGGCCTTGCTTATCGTGCTCATCGGCCTGCTGCTGGCCCGCCTGGCCGGCGCGGCCGCGCAACGGTTACTGTTGCCGTCAATGGGACACAACAGGGCGGCCACCGCGCGACGACTGGTGTTCTATCTGGTCGTCATATTCGCCCTGATGACGGCGCTGCGCGAGCTCGGCTTTAACCTGGCCGTACTGCTGGGTGCGGCCGGCATCCTGACCGTGGCGCTGGGCTTCGCCTCACAGACTTCGGCCTCGAACCTGATCAGCGGGCTGTTTCTGGTCGCCGAACGCCCCTTCGAGATCGGCGATGTGATCGTGGTCGGCAACACCACGGGCGAAGTGCTGTCGGTGGACCTGCTGTCCGTCAAGCTGCGTACCTATGACAACCTTTTTGTACGCGTACCCAACGAGACATTGATCAACAGCGAGATCACCAACCTCTCGCGCTTCCCCATCAGGCGCCTCGACCTGCAGGTCGGCGTCGCCTATCGTGAAGACCTCACCCGGGTACGGGAAGTACTCATGCAGGCGGCACAGGACAACCTGCTTTGCCTGGACTTCCCCGAACCCCTGATCATATTCCGCGGTTTCGGTGACTCATCGCTGGATCTGCAGTTCTCGGTCTGGGCGCGGCGGGAGAATTTCCCGAAGCTGCGTAACAGCATCCCCGAGGACGTCAAACGCGCCTTCGACCGCGAGGGCATCGAGATACCTTTCCCCCACCGCAGCCTTTACGCGGGCAGCGAAACCGAACCCTTTCCGATACGACTGGTCCAGGATACGGCGCCGGACCACGGGCAGGCCGTCGACCCCGCGGACAAGCCGGAACAGCGATAGCCTTAAGGAGACGCTGACTGGCCGGGATGGCGCCGGCACCGCTACAATGACGCATGACACAGACCGGCCGACACGACGGCCGGACGACACTTCCGAACTCCAGCAAGAGCAGCCTCATGAGCAACAGCAAGCAGCCCTGGCATCACCCCATGCCAACAGAACAGTTCGAATTTATGCGCGACATCCTCGCCGCCCCCAGCCCGGTCGGCCTGGAAGGCGCCATGACCTACGGCGTGCTCAAGCCGTTTTTTGAAAAAATCGCCCCGTCGGGCTGGGCAGTGCAACAGTTCAAGGGGCATGCCGGCATTGTGCTGGACACTCACCCCGACCAGGATGACATGTTCAGCATTATGATCATCGGTCACGCCGACAAAATTCGCATGCAGGTACGCAGCATCGGTGATGACGGCAAGATCTGGATCAACAGCGACTCATTCCTGCCCATGACCCTGATCGGTCACGAGGTGCGATTGTTCAGCGAGGACCCCGAAGACCCCGGCAAGTACCGCAGCATTGACGGCGGCACCGTGGAAGCACTTGGCGCCATCCATTTTGCCGATGAGCCAACCCGCACCGGGGCCCGCGGGATCAAGAAGGAGCAGCTCTACGTCGAACTGCAGATTCACGGTGAAAACAAGAAGAAGCAGGTGGAAAAACTGGGCGTACGGCCGGGCGACAGCATTATTCTCAACCGCCCGATCAAGCGCGGTTTCAGCCCGGACACCTTCTACGGCGCCTACCTGGACAATGGCCTGGGTTGCTTTGTCACTGCCGAAGTGGCGCGTGAAATCGCCGCAGCCGGCGGCACACAGAACGTTCGCCTGATGTTTGCCATCGCCAGTTATGAAGAAATCGGCCGCTTCGGCAGCCGCGTGCTGGCCGGCGAAATGGTGCCCGACGCTATCATCGCCGTGGACGTCAACCACGACTACGTCGCTGCGCCAGGCATCGGGGACAAACGCATGAACCCGCTGGAGATGGGCAAGGGCTTTACGCTGTGTGTGGGTTCCATTGCCAGCGAACAGCTCAACACCATCATCGAGCGTTCGGCGCGCGAGCACCACATTCCGTTGCAACGCGATGTGCGCGGCGTGGACACCGGCACCGACGGCATGGCTGGCGTGCTGGCCAGTGTGGACTGCGTGGCCACTTCAATCGGCTTCCCTATTCGCAACATGCACACCATTTCCGAAGCCGGCAATACATCGGATGTGCTGGCCGCAGTGCATGCCATCAAACATACTGTGCAGGCGCTGGATCAGCTCGACGATGGCCACGGCGCCCTGCACCGTCTGTTTGAGGACAACCATCCGCGTCTGGACCAGGCCGACAAACTGTCGCATCAGTCCGCGGACAGCTGAGCACGCGCCGGCGGCACACGGAGATGCCCCGGGTCGGTGGGCCCGGGCCTGACAAGGGAGTGAACAACCATGCGCAAGCTGGTTGCACCGCTGAGGATCCTGCTGCTGGCGCTGCTGTGGCCGACGGCCGCGGTGCTCGTCGCCCACCTGTGGCCCGGCCTGCTGTTTGACTGGTTCAGCTTTGTCGAGTTGATACTGCTCGGCCTTGCTGTGGCCGCGTCCCTGCTCGCGGTCAGTTTTTCCCAGTGGCGCGTGACCGCTGCAGGGGTGCTGCTCCTCACAGCATGGGCGGGTTTGCGTTTCACCGACGTACCGGCAAGCGTGACGCTGGTCCCCATACTGGCGCTGGCGGTCATGCCCTGGCTGCGCGAACGCGGCATCACCGGCCCGCCGGTTATTCTGTGCGCGGCCACTGTGCTGGTGGCCATCGGCCTGCTGCTGCATACCGCCTCCAGCGACCGGGTACTGTGGGCGTTGCAATACGCCGTCTCCCTGCCGGTCACCGAGTTGCCAGTGGTTACGCTGCTTGCAGGCCTGGGCAGTTTGGCATTGCTGGTGCGCATCGGCATTCTGTGCAGCGCACCCGACACCGGGCTGACCGGCGCGCTTGCCGCACTCATCCCCGTCAGCCTGGCCCCTGCACTCGATGCCTCGGCACTGGCTGCCTTTGTTGGCGCCACGCTGGCCCTGTGGACAGGGCTGTTGATGCATGTCTGGCGTATGGCCTATCTGGACGAACTGACCCGCCTGCCCAACCGACGGGCCCTGGAGGAGCGACTCAAACGTCTGCCCGGCCGCTGGAGCGTAGCCATGGTGGATATTGATCATTTCAAGCAGTTCAACGATCAGTTCGGACACGATACCGGTGACCAGGTACTGCGCCGGGTGGCCACCGTCATCAGTGGCGTGCGCGGACGCGGCCGGGCCTATCGTTATGGCGGCGAGGAATTCGCCATCGTGTTCCCGCACCGCGACATGGAACGGGCCGCACAGGCCCTGGAGAAGGTTCGCCAGGCAGTACGCGCGGAACCTTTCCGCGTGCGCGGCGGGCAACGGGAGGGACCCGCCCGACGGGGCAAGGCAAAGCCACGGGACACCCGCCGCATAACCATCAGCATTGGACTGGCATGCGGCACGGCCGAGGTGCGGGCCGCACTGGAGGCGGCCGATCAGGCCCTCTATAGCGCCAAGGAAAGTGGCCGGGACCGGCTGGTCACAGCCGACACGCCTGCCCCACGCTCGCCATCCGCAGCGGTCCCTGGATAGCCTTTGCCGCCCCCTTTTTACACCGGCAGCTACATTGTCCGGCATGACCATCACCGGCGATTGGCATCAACGCGAGGCGGTGACTCCCGGGCTGACCCTGAATCTGACCCGGGCGGCGGCGCACGTGATTGCCATGAACCGTCTGATGGGCACATTCAGGCGCACGTCCTGACCGTCACCCGGGGGCGCGCGGCATCGAGCCTGGTTCCGGACCATCGTTTCGTGGATATACGGCGCGCTGGAACGGCACCTGTTACCCGGCAGTTATCTCAGGCTGTTGTGCCAGCGCCTGCCCCACCAGTCGGCGCAGCAGGCGCTCCCGCAAACCACCGGGACGCGCCAGCCCCATACGCGCCAGACACGCGTCCGCCGAGGCCGGCACAGCACCGGGCCGTGCCGCACGCAGCAGCGTGCGTAACAGCCCCAGGCGCGTCCCTGTCGCTGCCTTGAGCGAGGTCAACGCCCGCGCCAGCACCTGCTCTTCGTCCGTGAAATCAGTGCCCAGCGGATACTCCGGCAACAACCCCCGGGCCCGCAGTGGCTCCAGCGCACGGGCCAGGTGCGCCGGTGTGTTGTTGCGGCATTGCCCCGGCAACGCATAGTCCGCCTCGATCTTGCCGTGCTTTTTGGCCCATGCCAGCAGCCCGGGCTGAAATTCGGCGTCACAGATACACAGCAAACGCTTGATAATTTCGGAATCCGTGCAGCTACGCAGATCGGCCACGCCATATTCCGTAATCACCATGTCCCGCAGATGCCGGGGAATGGTGATGTGCCCGTAAGCGGGAACAATATTGGACTCACGCTGCCCCTCACTGTTGCGCCGGGTGCTGCGCAGCATCAACACAGAACGCCCGTCGGGCAGCTTGTGCGCCAGTGACACGAAGTCGAACTGCCCGCCCACGCCACTGACCACGCTTCCATCGTCAAGCCCGTCCGACACCGCGGCCCCGATGATGGTCATTTTCATGGCCGCATTGAAAAAACGCGCGCCGCGCCGCTGGCGGGTTTCCAGCTCGCGATCACCGGACAACCGGTTCACCTCACCGATGGCGGTCATCTGGATGGCATCATGGAGCGCTTCGGGAAGCTGGCGCAGGCGTTCATAAAAACGTTGTGAACCCAGAAAAAACCCGGCTTGCAGGACGCGACCGCCACGCAGGCGCGAGCCCAGGCAGTGGGCCTCAACGGCCGCCAGCGACGCGGGGTCCTCGAGATCGGCGGCAATACGCTGACCGTCGGGGGTATGCAGGAAGCCGTCGCGCAGGCTGACCCCCTCGCGGAACACACCGAAGTTGATCAGCCAGTCCATATCAGAAAGCGTCAGCGGCGTATCCATCACCCCTTCGGCCACCAGCCATTCAAGCAACTCACGGCTGACAACCGGGCCGCCGCCGGTCAGCTCCTGCCAGCGCTCCAGCCAGGGGTCGTCGTACACATGGCGACGCAGCACGCCGTTGTCACAAAGCGTAAGAAAGCCTTCAACGAACATCTCGCTGGCCCCGTAAAGGCCGGTAGCAAACGGTTGGGTTCCGCCCACTTCCTCCGCCAGTCCATCGGCAGCGCCCAGCCGTTGCCGGGCCTCCTTCCATGCCGCATTGGCGGTCTGTCGCAAACAGCACCCGTGCACGACGGCATCGCCCAGTGAGCCGATGCCGATCTGCAGGGTGCCCCCATCCGGAATCAGGGCGGCGGCATGCACACCGATGGCATGATCGGCCACGCTCACCGCACTGGCCGGCATGGCAAAGGGCTCATGGGTGCCGGCGGGCACATCGAGCACCGTATCGAAGAAATCCGGCGTCACTTCGGCATCGCTGCCCATGAACGGCAAACGCCGGTTGACCACGCCAATGACCACCGCCGGGGCGCCGCCCGCCGCCTCCCGCCGGCGTACCTGCGGCACCAGATCCAGCGTGACGTCGGGATTGCACGACAGACTGTAGCGCAGCGTCTCACCGCTGCCACGCACCGCCACCGCCTGCGCCATGACGTTAACGCCGTGCGCCAGCATGTCCCGGCAGACGTGGGTGTAATTGCTGGAGATATAGTTACGCTGCGCCGCCGGGGCCCCCAGCATGCGGCCCGGCGGGAAATAGAACTCGAGCACTTCCACGTTGGCCGGCAAACGGTCGGCCAGCAGATCGCTGACGTAGTCGAGCTCCGGATAGTCCGGCCACAACCTTCGCGCCAGCGGCTCCAGGAAGCGCCGCTCCAGATCACTGCCGGGCTGCGGCACGGACAGGGACAGCGCCGTAATAATGCGCAGATGTATGTCCGCATCGCGACATGCGCGCTGGTAAAAGGCATTAATCAGCGCATTGCACTTGCCGATCCCCAACGGCGTGCCCAGCACCAGTCGCGGCCCGACCCGCCCGATCACCTGTTCAACACACTGCTCCAGACTGTCGGCCGTTCCGGCCTTAACCGCCACAGCCCGTCTCTCCCCGGCGTGTCGGGTGAACAGCGATCACAGCTTGTTCCACCCGGCATCCGGGGTGAAACGCTCACCGAAACGGTCCTTGAGTTCCTTCAGTCGAGCCCGGACTTCGGCCACGCCGGAATGGCGTACGTAGTTCACCGGGCCGCCGCGGAAGGGCGCGAAACCGGTGCCGAACACCATGCCGGCATCCAGCAGGTCTTCATTGGCCACCACCCCTTCGCGCAGGCAGGCCACCGCCTCGTTGAGCATGCGATAGATCATGCGATCGGTCATATCCTGCAGGGCCGCCGCATCAGGCATCTGCGGCCTGGGCTTGACCGGCTTGCCGTCGCGGTACTCGTAGAAACCGCGGCCGCTCTTGCGCCCCAGGTCACCCCGGTCCACACGCGCCTGCAGTGGCGCAGGCACCTCACCACCGCCCAGGTGCTGGCTGAGGATAGTCCCCACCGAATGACAGATATCCAGGCCCACGGTATCGGCCAGCTCCACCGGCCCCATGGGCATACCGAAGGCTTCCGCCGCCTCGTCGATCACCTCGGGCGCCACGCCCTCGCTGTAGAGTTCCACGGCTTCCATCAGGTAGGGCATGAGTACCCGGTTGACCAGGAACCCGGGCGCGCTGCGCACCGGCAACGGCAACCGCCCGATACTGCCCACAAAAGTCTGCGCCCGGGCCGCCTCATCGGCATCCGACTTGTCGCCGGTCACCACTTCCACCAGCTGCATGCGCGCCACTGGATTGAAGAAGTGAATACCCACCAGCTTCTGCGGCTGCTTGAGGGCACCGGCGATATCGTCCAGCGGAATACTTGAGGTGTTGGTGGCCATTACCGCATGCTTGCCGAGCTTCTTCTCCACA
>SLLK01000326.1 GCA_007134115.1 Gammaproteobacteria bacterium
CCCGGGCCACATCATGTATCATCTGCCCCTTGCCACCCTCCGCAAAACAACGAGGCAGCCAATGTCCGCAACAGATCCGCAACTGATTGAAGTCCGCGACGCGCACCGCTTTGATGAAAAAAAGCTGGCCGCCTTTCTGGCGGACAAGCGCCCCGAACAGTTCGGCGACGGTTTTGATATCCGGCAGTTTCAGGGCGGGCAAAGTAACCCCACCTTTTTGCTGGAGAACCGCACCGGGCGCTATGTGCTGCGCAAGAAGCCGCCGGGCAAACTGCTGCCATCCGCGCACCAGGTGGAGCGCGAGTACCGGGTCATCGACGCCCTGCAGAACACCGATGTTCCGGTGCCCGAGACCTTGCTGTTGTGCGAGGACGACGACGTCATCGGCACACCCTTCTATGTGATGCGTTTTGTGGAAGGACGGGTTTTCGACAATCCGTCCCTGGACGGCGCCTCCCCCGCTGAGCGCACCGCCATCTACGACGCGATGGCACTGACCATGGCGCAACTGCACAGCGTCGACTATGCGCAGGTGGGCCTGAGTGACTTCGGCAAGCATGGCGAATACATCAGCCGCCAGATCCACCGCTGGTCAAAGCAGTACGAGGCCTCGCGCACCGGCGACGACAACCCGGCCATGGACAAGCTCATGGCATGGTTGCCGGAAAACATCCCCGATGCCGACGAAACGACCATTGCCCACGGCGACTTCCGCCCGGGCAACCTGATGATCCATCCCGAGCGTGCCGAAGTCGTGGCGGTACTCGACTGGGAACTGTGCACGCTGGGGCACCCCCTGTCCGATCTGGCCTACTTCTGCATTCCCTGGCATCTGCCGGCCGGCGTGCCCGGCATGAAAGGACTGGTGGGGCTGGACCTGGATGCGCTGGGTATTCCCGATGAACAGGCATTTGTCGATGAATACTGCCGCCAGGCGGGCCGCCCCGGCGGCATCCCGCAATGGCCGTTTTACATCGCGTTCGCCCTGTTCCGTCTCGCCGCCATCCTGCAAGGCGTATACAAACGCGGCCTGGACGGCAACGCCTCCAGTGCCAATGCGCTGGAAATGGGCAAGGGTGCGGCATTGCTCGCCGAGGCCGGCTGGGAACAGGCACAAAAGATAAAGTAAGCGCGGCATGTCGCCGCTGGCAACGGCGGGTTGATCAAGACATCGGGCGTACGCGGGCCCGGGCCCCGGCGCCCGGCAATAATTGCCGCCAGGCAGGCTCAAGCGCTTGCTCATACCACGCCGAGACATCGACCGGCGGCGGCAGGGCAACCTCCAGCCACTGCGCCAGGCGCGCGCGCAGTGCCGCGCCGTCGCCGGGCGGATAACGGTAAGCGGCGGCGTACTGTTCCGGGTAACACAAGGCGTCGGGCACCAGTGGCCGCGCGCCGGCGCTGGCCGCTTCCAGCACCGCCAGCCCCTGGAACTCGTGCAGGGCCGTGCTCACCACAATACCGGCCGTGCCCAACAGTTGTTCATAGCGGGCACGCTCTACCTTGCCATCGGCGACGATCCGCGCTGCCAGCTCACGGCGCAAAACGGCCAGACTGGGCGGCGTGCGGCGTGGCCGCGGCCCCAGCAACGCCAGGCGAAAATCCACGCCATCGGCAGCCAGCTGCCGCACCGCGGCGGCAAACACCTCCGGCGCCTTGTCATACTCCCAGCGATGGTTCCACACAATCAGCCGCGGATCACGCTCGACGCCCTGCGTCACGGGCTTCACCGGCACCGGGCAGACCACTGACTTGCGCGCCAGCCGCGCCCCCACATGGCGCGGACGCTCGTCCGGCATGCGCCGGATCAGGTGGTCCACGCCGTCAATAAACGAGTCGCGATTGAACGCCGAGTTGAAAATCAGCCGCTCGGCAGCCAGCGCGCCGTAAAGCTGCACCATCTGCGGCTCCACTGAACGCACCTGATGCTCGCCCGGCGGATAGGCGAACTGGTTTTCATGGAAGTAATAGTCCACGGGCACCTGCGCCAGTCGCGGGTGCAAGCCCTTGAGTGTGGCCAGATCCACCATGGAGGTCGCGATCATACGATCGGGCTGGTCGGCGGGCAGTTGCGCCAGCCATGACAGGGGGTTGCCCCGGATACGCCAGCGAAAATGGCGCCCCGGCAGTTCCAGGCGCTGCCACTGGATATGCTCAAAGCGCGATACCAGCCAGTCCGACCACGCCGCGTGACTGTCGGCCCGATACGCCGACAGCAGCCACATCCGGGGCCGGCTCATGACGACGGCGGTGCCTGCTGTTCACCAGGCCGGCGCAGGATAGCCAGCACCGACCCGGCCACCACCAGCACCACTGCCGTCAACATCAGGCTGCGGTGCGACAGATCCAGCATGCCGCCGCCGGGGGTGGCCATGAGCAACCCCCCGGCAAACACCAGCACGCGCGCGACGGCGCCGGAAAAATGCTCGCCCAGGTTGCCCACGCCGAGCAGATATCCCTGCAGGGCCGCCGATACCAGCGCCACCCCAAGCAAGGCAGTCGCCAGCACGGTGAGCACTTCGGCCGGACCCGCCTGCATCAGCAGGGCCGGGTTGAACACGAAAAAGAACGGGATGAAGTAGATGATGGCCCCCAGCTTCATCGCCTGCAGCCCGGCACGCATGGGTGAGACCTTCGCCACACTGGCGGCGGCGAACGCGGCCAGGGCCACCGGCGGCGTGATGAAGCTGAGCATGCCCCAGTACATGATGAACATGTGTGAGGCGATCGCATTCAGGCCGCTGGCCTCAAGCGCCGGCGCCAGCACAATGGCCAGGAAGATATAGGCTGCCGTCACCGTCATGCCGATGCCCAGCACAAAACTGGTCAATGCGCCCATGATCAGAAGAATCAGCACGTTGTCGCCGGCCAGGTAAACCAGATCGTTGGTCAGGGTGCCCGCCATGCCGGTGACCGAGAGCGCCCCGACGATGAGGCCAATGGCGGCCAGAATGCCCGCCAGCTCGGCCATGATCTGGCCCATCGCGGCAAGCATGCGCAGGAACTTCTGCCAATCCATGCGATGGCTGCTGAACTGGTTGATGATCAGCAACAGCGCTGTCGCCAGAAACGGCGCCGTGGCCTCGCGCTGCAACCAGATCAGCAGCCAGATCAACAACACGAATACGGCGATGAAATACCAGCCTTCGCGGAACACCCTGCCCACGGCGGGCAATTCGGCCTGCGGCAGGCCATGCAGTTTGTTGCGCGCCGCGTAGGCATCAATCTGCATGAACAGACCGAAGAAATACAGCACCGAAGGAATAATCGCGGCAATCGCCACCGTGACGTAACTCACCCCCAGAAAACTGGCCATGACAAACGCGGTGGCGCCCATGATGGGCGGCATCAGCACACCCCCGGTCGAGGCGCAGGCCTCAATGCCGGCGGCGTGCTGACGGGAAAACCCGGTGCGTCGCATCGCCGGAATCGACAGGGGGCCGGTGGTCAACACATTGGTCACCGGCCCGCCGCTCATCGACCCCATCAGGCCACTGGAGAAAATCGCCACCTTGGCCGGCCCGCCGCGATAGCGACCCAGCAAGGCAAAGGCGAAATCAATAAAGAACGCGCCGGCACCGGTAAACTGCAGCGCGACGCCGAACAGCAAAAAGCCGAACACCAGCAAGGCAAAAGCCTGCATGGGAATACCGAACAGGCTTTCCTCGCTCATGACATGGAACATGGCCGCATCCTGCAGACCCATGCTCACCCCGGCGACCACGTCGGGCACGCGGTCGGCATATAACGGGTACAGCGAGAGCACCAGCACGATCACAAAAATCGGCCAACCGCCCGCCCGTCGCCCGGCCTCGAGCACGATGGCCCAGGTCACCAGCGCCAGCCACACGCCGGTGGCGGGCGCCGCGTACTCCCATGCTTCAAGCACAATGCGCTCGGCGTGCCAGGCGTAATAACCAAATACGCCGGCGATCACCAGCACAATGAGCACGTCATACCAGGCCACCGAGGTGCGCGAGGATCGGCGCGTGGCGGGGAAGGTGATATACACCATGGCCAGCATCAGCCCCGCGATGAGATACAGATAGCGCATCTCCTGCATCACCGTGCCAACCAGAAAACCCAGATTGAAGATCTGGTTGACGGCCAGCAGGATCGCCACCACCGTCGCCGCGGCCATAATCGCTCGCCATACCGGCGACAACTGCCGGTAGCGTTCCACATCCACCGTCTGGTCGCCGCTGATCGGCGGCTGCGTCCTGTGGTTGCTGTTTACCACGCCACGCCTACCACTGCTCGGCAATCGGGATCATGTCTGCCTCCTGCAGCGCCGCATGCCGGGCTCGCATCCAGCCCTGCATGAACGCATCCCCGTTCTCGGGTGCATCCGAAACATACTGCTGCCAGGCGTCGGCCAGTACCTGCTGGCGCGCCAGATTCTCTTGCTGGCGCTGCTCGGCCGCCTCGCTCCATTCACCGATTTCGCGAAAGTACCGCACCGCCCCCGGATGATAGGGCACGAAGGCCTTTTCAAAATGCTGGCGATCCATGGCCCACCCGGTGCCCCCGGGGGCATTGTTCTTGTACTGTTCATAGTGGCGATGCAGCACCCGCGTCATGGCGTAGACCAGCTCTTCCTCCGCATCCGGCATGGTGATCAGGAAGGGGTACGGCGAAGAGAACATCTCCACCCCATCGGTCGGGATGGTCGGCCCTTCCGTCGCCACGTGCGGCAAAAACCACGGCAGGCGACTCAACACCCGCTCCACCGCCGCCTCATCGTCATGCGGGAAGCGCACGAAATGCAGGCCCCGCGGCGAGGCTTCCAGCTGCCGGAAAGGCGCCGAATTGCAGGAACCACCCACCGCATCCGCGCGATTGTCGATCACTGCCTGCACCGACGAGGGATAACCCCCGACTTCCACCTTCTCCACGTCGTCCCAGCTCAGCCCGGCATACGCCAGCAGGGCCCGGCTGCCATTGTTCAGCGAGGGCGCCCCCTGCACCCAGGTCAGGCGTTTACCGCGCATGTCGTGCACTGTTTCTATATCCGCATCAGCCGCCGTGGCGAAGGTAAATGAACAGCCATCGGAAAGATTCCACATCACCGCGCGCAGCGGCTGTGGTCCCCAGGCCCGTTCACCGAAGTTGAGCATGCCTTCCTGCGCGTAGACGGCTTCGGAGCCACCGGCGGAGAAATGCACACGGCCGCTGCGCAGCGGCGACAGGCGCGACACATCATTGCGCCCGGGAATGACCCGAAGATTGGTGCGGTACTCGCGCTGCAACACGCTGCCAATGGCCACCGCCTGGCTGTAGCCGCTGGTCCCGGTGGGATAGGCCGACCAGATCACCGTCCGCGGCAACTCGATCTCACCGGCATATACCGGCCACGCCGCCATCAACAGCGATACGGCCAGGATGCCCGTCAGCTTGCGTACCCGGCAGTGCATACATCCAGCTCCCCGTTTGCGCCGCGCCACGGTGATTCACCCATGGCGTAATGGGACCAATTGTGCGCGAAGTTGGCGCCCGCATCCAGGCAACGCCAGACACCCGTGCCCACCACGGCCTACTCGCTGAGCTCCTCTTCCACCCTGAGCAATTCCGCGCGCACCGCTTGCGCCGCCGGCGAGGGCGTCTGCCCGGCAAGGCGCACAATGCCGTAGGCGCTGGCATAGGCGGGGGTGTCTTTCACCGGCAGCTCCACCAGTTCGCCGCGCGCAAGCTGGCCGGCGATGGTGGAGCGCGGCGCCACGCTGATCACATCGCTGGCGGCAACCAGCGCACGCAGGAAAAGCGCATCATCGCTGACCACCGTGTAGTCCTCATCCA
The DNA here is from genome assembly GCA_007134115.1 of Gammaproteobacteria bacterium. Classification (GTDB taxonomy): domain Bacteria; phylum Pseudomonadota; class Gammaproteobacteria; order UBA5335; family SLRW01; genus SLLK01. The sequence continues at coordinate 5,797 of SLLK01000326.1, forward strand.
GCGCGCCGAACCCCTCACCCAGATTCTGCGGAATTTCGGTGCCGGCCAGCGGATACTGTGCCAGCGAGTCCGCGTCGAGCCGCGGCAATGCCAGCAAGGGATGCCCGGGGCGGCAGAAAAATACCGTGCGATGCGAGGGCATGGGTGTGATATCCAGATCCCCGGCACCGGCCAGTTCGCGTATATCGGCAACAAACAGGTCCAGCTCGCCCTCGCGCAGCAGCCGCGTGAGACCACGCCAGTTATCAATCATCACCCGCACCCGCAGTCCCGGATGGGCGCTGACCAGACGTCCGGTGACCGTGGGTAGCAAACTGGCCGCCGGGTACGGGCCGGCGCCCACCGCCACCTGCCCCGAATCCAGCCCGCGCAGTTGCCGGATTTCCTTTTCCAGTTGCCGGCTCTGATGCACGATCTGCGCGCCCCGCTCAAGCAGCAAGCGGCCGAATACGGTGGGCCTTATGCCGCCCTGCCCGCGATCAAAGAGCGTGACCTGTAAATGCGTCTCGAGCGCCTGGATACTGCGCGTAAAAGCCGGCTGACTGAGGTGCACGGCGCGTGCTGCTCGCCCGAAGTGCGCATGCTCGGCAAGCGCGCGTACGTGCTGCAGTTGACGCAGATTCAGCATGATGCAATTTCCGCATTGAAAACCATTATAAAATGCATTTGAAGTATGTCATGCGATCTGCAAGGCTGCCAAATGATGTTCGTTCCGATCAGGAGAGAGCCATGTCAACTTTGCTCAACACAGCAATGGCGCGCATGTCGCCGTTCATCATGCTGCTGGCACTGCCTGCCCTGAGCGCCTGCGGCGATCGCGACGAGACGCGCCAGCTTGAACCCGTCAGCCCGTCCATTCACCCGGAAATGGCCGCCCACACCGATCATTTCGAGCGCAGGATCTATCAGGTGGGCGAACGCGTGCACGTGGCCGTGGGCTGGAACCTCGCCAACACCTCGATGATTGTGGGTGACGACGGCGTGATCATTATCGACACCGGTGAAAACGCCGAGCGCACGCGGCAGGTGGCCGAAAAATTCCGCGAGATTACCGACAAGCCCGTGCGTGCCGTGGTGTACACCCATTTCCACCCCGACCACATCAACGGCACCGGCGCCTTTACCAGCCTCGAGCAAGTGCGTGCCGGCGAGGTGGACATCTTTGCCCATGACACCTTCGAAGATCATGTGGCCGACCAGGGCGCCACGCTGGGCCCCATCCTGTCCATGCGCACCGCCTATTCCTTTGGCGCCGCCCTGCCCCCGGCCGACCGCGAGGGCGTGAACGCCGGACTGGGTCCGCTGCTGCCTCTGGATGAAGAAACCGCGGTACCCGCCACCTACATCCCGCCGTCGCGCACCTTCAGTGACGAGCTGGAGATCGAAATTGCCGGCGTCCAGCTGCGCATGCTGCATATCCCCGGCGAAACCGACGACCAGATCGGTGTCTATCTGCCGGACGAGGGCGTGCTGTTCACGGGCGACACCCTGCAAGGACCCACCCTGCCCAACATTCACACCCTGCGCGGCACCAGTTTTCGCGACCCCATGCAGTGGGTCGATACCATTGACCTGATGCGGTCCCTGGCGCCCGAGTACGTGGTGGACTCCCATGGCCAGCCCATTCACGGCCGCGAGCAATCCGAAGAGGTGCTGCGCTATACGCGTGACGGCATCCAGTTCATTCACGACCAGACCATTCGCCACATGAACAAGGGCCTGACGCCGGACGAACTCGTCCACGCTGTGCAATTCCCGGAACATCTCGCCGAATACAAGCCGTGGCTGCGCGAATACTACGGCACCGTGGAACACACCGTGCGCCAGATTTACCAGGGCTACCTCGGCTGGTTCGAGGGCGACCCGGTGGATCTCGCGCCCACACCGCGCGAGGAAAAGGCCCGGCGGCTAACCGATCTGATCGGCGGTCGCGATGCGGTGCTGGACGCCGCCTACGCTGCCCACGATGACGGCGATTACCAGTGGGCCGCGGAACTGGCCACCTACCTGATCCGCATTGACCGCGACGACAGCGCCGCGCGCGAGCTCAAGGCCAATGCGTTCCGCCACCTGGGCTACGCACAGATGAACTTCAACTGGCGTTCCTGGTACCTGATGGCCGCCCGGGAGCTCGAAGGCGACGTACCCGTCAGGCAACTGGCCGAGGTGATGCGCGAGACGGTGTCCTCCACGGCCTTGTTCCAGAACCTGCCGATCCGCATATGGCTGCGCGGCTGGGCCATGCGCGTGGACCCGGAGCGCGCCGCCGACACGCACTCCACGCTGGGCATGCGCTTTACCGACATCGATGAAGCCTATGCCCTGGAATTGCGCCGCGGCGTCGTCGAGGTGCACGAGTCCATCCCCGAGGGCACCGAGCTGGTGTTGAACATGAGTCGCACCCTGCTCAACCGCCTCCTGGCCGGAGAACAGACCATCCCCGGCGCACTGGCCGCGGGCGAGGCCGAACTGCAAGGAGACAGCGACGCATTCGCACAGTTCGTGGACAACTTCGATCTGGAAGAGGACGCGATCTATCTGACACTGCGCTAGTGTTTGTCCAGAGCACGCTGGCCCGGACGACCCTTCGCCCGGGCCAGCGCCCTGCCTTACAGCCGAATCACATGCCCTTCGCGTGGGGACACCCGGCCCGCCAGCAGCTGCTCGA
>SLLK01000098.1 GCA_007134115.1 Gammaproteobacteria bacterium
AGATCACGATCCCGAGCACCACGCCAAGCACCACCATCATGATGACGGTCTTGATAACAAGACGTGTCTCCAGGCCCAAAAGCCGGGCCGTATCCCGAACGGATGCCCCGATCAGGGTAAACAGGACGACGACGTCGGCCAACGCGCCTCCAGCTTCGGTTTCTCCCTCGCTGGAGGCGCGTCCCGGATCGTGCTTCTGCCGGTCGTCGCTTCGCGTCGTGTTACCGGTTTCGGCGTTTTGCATACCGTGCGTTACCGGCTGCGCTTCAGCGACCAGTACAGCGCGCCCGCGGCAAAGGCAATACCAATGGATATCATCGGATTATCGCTGACGTAGCTGTTCACACGACCGAGCACATCCTCGGCCTTCTGGCGCCCCTGAGCCGCCGCCTCGCGAAGGCTTTCATCGGCATGGGATGCCTGCTCCCGAGTGTACTCCTCGGCATTTCCTGCGGTTTTTGCGACCCTGTCTACTGCTTCATGAGCCTTGCCCGCAACCCTGGTAGTCGTCTGGTGTCCGTTTGTATTCGTGGACATAATCACATCCTCTTTCATTATTTAGACGAGTCAGGATGACTCGTCAGGTTCACGGCGATCCTTTTCGCCGGTTCGTTCGTCCATCATCTTTCGGTCGGTCTCATCGGCCCGTTCGATGGTGCATACGCTGCTTTTCACATACTCACCCAGGGTGAACAGGAAAGCTGTCAGGGGAACGGCGAGGATCATGCCCACAACCCCGCCCAGCACGGTCGCCCAGAACAGGATAGAAATCACGACCACGGCCGGGTGCAGACCCGAACGATCGGCCATGATCCTGGGCGTGAGCAGCATGCTCTCCACCACTTGTGTAAAGGCAATGACCGCCAGCACCAGCATGACGAGCTGGCCGCCCCCGTCGGGCTGTAAATAGGCAACGGGCATGACCGTGATCACGCCGACAATAAAGCCCAGATACGGCACGATATTCAGCAACCCCAGAGCGAGGCCGAAGAAGATCGAGGCCTCCAGCCCGATGAGGGTAAAACCGAGTGCCATCATGACGCCCATGATCAGCGCGATGATCAGTTGTCCCCGGAAGAACGCAGTGACGTAATCGACAAACAGTTGACCCAGGTACATCACCTCTTCCTGCCGCTTCCGGGTAAACAGAAACAACGTGTTCCTGGCGTACTCACTCAGGCGATCGCCGGAAAGCAGCGCAAAGAAGAGGTACAGGGGGACGAAACCGAGACCCACCAGAAAACCGATGTACTTCATGGTGCGGTCAGCGGTTTCCTCTGCATTCGGGAGCATCGCCTGGATATCCATATCACTGATGGCATTTTCCAGCACCGGCAACGCTTTGGGGAACCGGACTGACAGGCGCTCGTGCGCATTCTCGGCCATTTCCGGCACCGACTGGACGAACTGGCCGCCCTGGGATATGGCCGTGGGCAGGACCAGCGCCACTACCATGAGAAACAGGGCGAGCAGGATCATAAACAGGGAGATCACAGCGCCGAGCCGATTCATGCGCAGGACGCGCTCGAACATGTCCACCAACGGGAACAGGACCAGAGCCAGCACGCCCGCCATGGCCAGGGGGAGGACCAGGGTGTGCAAAGCGCCAACGATTTGGCCGAACACCCATATCACGAACACGATCGCCGCCACCAGGGTGACAGTGCTGAGGGCGACAACGGTGTACCGGAGAAGCCGTTGTTCTCCGGGTGCGAAGTCGATATGTGTGCTCTTCTCGGAGCTCATGGGTTTCCTCTACCGTCTATCCGTCCAGCGTTGCTTCCCTTGTTCCATCCATGAATAACCGGGCGTGAACATGAGCGCGCGGTCAGCCCGGTTAACATCTCCATCAATGACATCACGATGTCTCTTCGGGTTGCCGACAATCGGCCCGGCCCCGGCACGCGACCGGCACTCGCTGCCGCCAGCCCGTACGCCAGCAGCGCTGTTTCGCCTGTCGCGGGAATACCGTTTCACCCTGGACCCGGGCGAACGCTTTGTCGGTGCGCCAGCACACACATGCTCGCCGCCCTGCTGGAAACAGGCGCGCGCCAGGCCGCGTCGCCCCGCCACTCCCCTGGCGTACCGGGATCACCCCGGCCCGGCAGCCCGCCGTATGTGCGTTAGCGCACATACAAGCTTCCCTCGTGGCATTACAGTCGGGCGAGTACGGAAAACATACAGACCCGGTCAACACTGGAAGACCACACAATCGCGAGGATCGCACCCCATGTCCGATCAACCCGACCCGCGCCAGAATCACCTGCTGGCTGCCTTGCCGGCCGATGAATACGCACGTATTGCGCCCGATCTCGAGCTGGTCCAGATACGCCTCGGCGATAGCCTGTGTGAACCCTATATTGCAATGCAGCATGTCTATTTCCCGGTGGACTCTATCGTCTCCCTGCTGTGCGTGATGGAAGACGGCGGGTCGGCGGAGATCGCCGTGGTCGGCTTCGAAGGTATTGTGGGCGTGTCGCTATTCATGGGCGGGGAAACCACACCCAGCCAGGCCGTGGTGCAATCCGGGGGGCATGCCTACCGCCTCCCGGGCCGTGCGCTCAAAGCCGAGTTCTACCGCGGCGGCCCCATGCAGCGCCTGCTCCTGCGCTACACCCAGGCCCTGCTGACCCAGATGGCACAAACCGCCGTGTGTAATCGTCATCACACCCTGGATCAGCAGCTCTGCCGCTGGCTGCTGCTGAGTCATGATCGTCTGGCGTGCGATGAACTGATCATGACCCAGGAGCTGATCGCCAATATGCTCGGAGTCCGGCGCGAGGGGGTGACCGAGGCGGCCGGCCGGCTGCAGCGCGCGGATCTGATCCACTATCACCGCGGACACATCACCATCCTCGACCGCGCCGGGCTGGAGCAGCGTACCTGTGAGTGCTACGCCGTCGTCAAAAAAGAATATGACCGCCTGCTGGAGGAAACACCGGCCAAAGGATTCCGGGCGCCATTGCCCGGACACTCCCGCCGCACCAGGGAACCACGCAGACACTGATCAACCGGCAGGCTGACCCGGGGAAGGCTCGCGAAGTTCGTCACGCCTGACAGCTTCGCCAGAACGCCGGCATCAAGGCGAACAGATCGGTGTTATCTGATTAGCGATCGTCCCGCCTCGATGGCCGCAGACCGTACGGCAGCTTCAGCAGGATACGCCCGGCATTGCCCAGCTGGCGCCATAACAGATCCTCGTTCTCCTCGTGCTTGCGGGCACGCAGACAGCGCAGCAGCCGAACCCGGTTGGCCGCGCCCTGTTGCCTGAGCATGGCGGCATTGAGGGCATCGTCGACATTGTAGATTTTGCCTTCCGCCAGACAGACGGGGATCACCCCGGACACATCAACATCAAGATCTTCCGCCACGGCAACCAGCGCCGCGGCGATCTGGCCGGCCTTGGTGCCGGCAGGTGGATCGAGTACATAAGGCGGGTCCCATTCACGCACCGGGCGCAGCCTGTCGATGTGCGTCATCACCACCAGCAGCGGCGGTGATCGCCGCTTCGGATCAGCCAGCATGGCGCGCAACTGCTCCAGACGCTGGCGCTCCTCTTCGCGATCAGGACGATGGGCCGCCGTGACCCAGAGAATCAGATCCGCGTCGATGGCCGTCTTCCCCAGCACCCGGCTGCCGAACAACGCACCGTCAAACCCGGGCGTATCGAAGATCAATGCCCGGATTTCATCATCGCGTTTGAGCTGATAGCCGACAATTCCGGTGGTGGTATCGGGCAGCAGGTCGACAGCGGCGGTCACTTCACCGAACAGCGCATTGATCAGGCTGGACTTGCCGGCATTGGCGCGGCCCAGCAGCAGAATGCGCAACGGTTCATGTTCATTCTCCCGGCGCCCCCCGGCGGAGATCAGGCGCCGATCCGGTGCGTCCAGCCGGGTTCGGTCTTCCAGCCGGGCCAGCCCCCCGTAAAGGTCAATGGCGTGGTAACCGAGCTTGCGGATGTATTCGCGCAGCAGCCAGGTCTGAATGCGGTCCGAGCCGTGGTCGAGCAACTGGTTGCCGACCGCACGGCGCAACTCGGCTACCGCAGCCGATTGCGGCGCGAAAATGGCCCGCGCGGCACGGAACCAGCTCTCATGCCGCTTGTACAATGCGCGCAGATGATTGGCCCGAGCGATGCCCCCCAGGGTCAGGCGGTGGCTGAAAGGAATGTTATTGACGACCTCGTCGCGCAGTTCCCGCGCCGCCCGCTCGATGATGGTCAAGGTATGCGGCAGGGTCATTTCCAGCAGGGGCCGGGACCTGTGCGGATGAAAATGAGTCGCCACCGTGAGCAATACATGGCGCGCCAGGCGAACAAGAGTGGCACCGTCGTTGAGCGGCCATTCGGCCACGGTCGCTTCTGACGCCAGCCGCTCGACCCTGGCCCAGCACGCATCCGCTTCAGCGCTCCAGTGCGCACCCCCCCGGGTGGTTGTTCGTGGCAGTGCGCGTTGCTCGCGCGCCACGGCAATCCGGTTAATCACCAGGCCCACGCCCGAAGCCAGCGCGGCGGCCAGCAGCCACCACAGGAACAGCCCGGATTGCCACATCCAGAAAGTGGCAAAAACCGGCAGCACGGCCAGCGGCAACACCGTGACGCCCACGGCAATCACACGCAGCCAGCCGAATTCCTTGACCACGTCTCTCATGAGGATGGCCCCGTTCGGGTTTGCTGCTGGCGAAGCAGTTGCCGGCCCTGATCCAGGCCGTCGCGATAGGCTTGCCGCAAGGCCGTGGCGTCAATGGCACGGCCTTCCTGCTTGCGGCCCAGATAGGCGCAGGCTGCCTTGCCCAGCGCGAAAGTGATGGCGCCGCTGGCACTTGCACCCAGAACCGCCCCAGCGGTCTGGCCCCAGACCGGGATCAGTTTGACCAGACTGCGGCCGGCAAGACGTGCGCCGTAGGCGGCGGCAAATCCGGACCCCAGCAAGCCCAGGAATTCGGCGCTGCTACGCGCCGTCCAGCGTTGCCGGTAAAGGCCGGCCAGGCGATGCAGCAGTCCGGCCTGCAACGCCGGCACCAGTGCCAGATCCACCACCGGCAAGGCGCCGACGGTGCCGGCGGCCAGGCTGAACCCGACAATGTGCGGATGCGCGGCACGGCTGTAGATATCACTGATCCCGGGATCGGTACGCAAGCGTGCTTCCAGGCCAAGCGAAGCGGCTTCCTCGATCGCGTCCCACAGTGCATCGAGTCCGTAATCCGCGGGCTCAAAGCCATCGTCCGGCAGAGTAAAATCAACCGGAACCCACAACAGCGGCCCCTCGCCCGGCAGACCGGCGAAGAACTCGCGCTGGGCGAGCAGCAGGCGGGCCAGACCATCCGGCACCGCGGCCTGCCAATCATCGTCGCGGTACGGATAGGGCAGGACGTGCCCCGATTGCTCCTCGTCATAAGCATGGTGCAGGCAGGTCTGGACCACGACGACGGGCCAGTCCGGGTGACGTTTGCGGACTTTGAGCAGGACCTCCAGCACAGGTTGCGGGCGGGTTTCGGCGGCCCGCACCACGACGATCAGCAAATGGGATTGTCCCTCGCACAGGGCGATATCCCCGGACGGGTCATAGCCCACTTCACCCAGGCCACGGGTATCGAGGAAACGCACTACCGGCACATCCGGCGGAAAGTCGTAGATGCTGGCCGTGCGGGTACAGGGCCGGAAACCGTCGCCGATCGCGGCCCGCGAACTGCCCGTCAGGGCACGCACCACCGACGTCTTCCCCGACTGGGCAAGACCCAGCAACCAGAGCACCGGCGCCGGCTCCCGTTCGGCAGCCTTGTTCAGCGCCTGCGCCAGTTGCCCGGCATCGATATCCGGCGCGCTCAATGCCTGGTGCAGCCGATGCCGAAGCCCGGCCCAGAACCCGCGATCGTCGCTCATGCTTCATCCGCCAGACAGTTTGGGAAAACACTGATTCAGTGTAGCCACGATGCGCGGGGGTGGTTTTTGCCGGAGACCTGTCTGAAAAAATCACTCCGCATATGTTAGACAACGCACAGACCCGAGCCCGGCTCTCAATCATCTTATCAGTCCTGCCCTGCACCAACATAAGAGCAGGTCAAGAGGCTAAAGCCAAACGAACGACACATCTGGAGATCAGATCATGGACAAGAATCAGTTTAAAGGTCGTACGGACGAGGCGAAAGGAAAAGCCAGAGAGACTGCCGGCAAGATAACCGGCAACAAGCGCACGGAGTACAAAGGCAAGGCCGAAAAGCACGCCGGCAAGGCCACGACCGTGTTGGCAGACCTCAATAACGATGCCAGGAAGGCATCACGGTGAACAATTCAACGACACAACGTCGAGCCTGAAGAACGCGCCAGGCTTCGACAGGGATCAATGGCTGAACATGGCTGCCCCCCAGGGGAACGCGGATCTATTCGTCACGTCTCGGCGAGTCCTGCTACGCCAGGTCATTGGATGATCCGGGAGGCTGAAAACACAACGTCCGGATAGCATTGTCTGTCCGGACCTTCCGCGCCGACCGGATCGGCATTGCTCAAGGGCGTCATCCCCGGGTAACGGCATACTCACCCCTCTTCCAGCATAAAGAGATTAAAATGATGAATCACAGAATACTGGCCATTGTGTTGCTTGTTGTCGGCTTGCTCCTGCTTTTCCTTGCGTATCAGTCATCCCAAAGCCTGGGAGATCAGGTGACAGAGGCGGTTTCCGGTCGCTTCACTGAATCCACCACCTGGTTTTTGATCCTTGGTGCGGCTTCTACGGCAGCTGGCGTTGGACTGCTGCTGTTCGGGAAATCTGCACGCAACCGGGGAACCCCTGATTAGGTTACACAGCCAGGGAAACGCTCAGACGCAACGAACAGATCAGTGTTGAAATGACAGTACAAAAAATGCCCGGTCCTTCGACCGGGCATCGTCTTGCTGTGATGATCAGAAACGGAGCTGCAGACTGATGGATGCCATGTCGATATCCGTGTCGTCGATGGCATAGCGTTCATATTCCACTCGCATGTCGACACTCTGCGTCAAGGTGAAGCGGGCACCCAGGCCGTAAAAGAGATCACTGCCGCTATCACTACTGCTCAACAGACCCAACGTACGGTCTCTATCCCAGTACATCATGCCGACCTTGCCGTAAGGCGCGATGACCGGGATCAACGGTATGTTGATCAGGACGGCGCCAGACAGGCCGGTCAACTCCATATCGGCGGTCGCATCAGTGGTCTTGCCGAAATCCGTATAGGCCGCTTCTATCGCGAATACCCTGCCCGCTTCGAGGCCCGCATATGCCCGCCATGCATGACGGTTGTCCTTCAGTTTATCGTTCTCGTCGAGGAAATCCGCATCGTTAATCCGGTAGTAGCCAACACTGCCGCCTAAATAGATGCCAGCCCCGCTATCATTTCGTTCGGCGGCCAGACCAACCGAGGCGATTGACAAGCCGGCCAGTATCAACGGGACGTGCAATAACTTGTTCATTGTGATCTTCCCTGTTTATTGAATCATGTGGATCAACCCGAGATCAGGATTGATTGATGACAAGAGTAGAGGCCACTGGCATTGGCGTCTGTACGCCATAACACACAGGGAAGCGCTGAAAAGCCGCCCCGCAGCGGTTGTCGTCACACGCGTCGCCCTTGTATCAGGCGAAGCAGTATCACCACCACCGCAATGACCAGAAGGACATGAATGAGCCCACCCATGGTGGTTGAGGCAACAAGCCCCAGTAGCCATAGAGCCACCAGAACAACTGCGATGATCCCGAGCATGATCTCGTCCTTGCGACATACCATGGCGAATCGTAAACGTAGCGGCCTGGTGCCACCTGACGATGCCGGAAGCAAGGCCCAACCGGACCCCTCCCCGAACTGCTGTAACACCGTCGTCAGGCGAATGCAGAGAGCCCCGACCGCGGCATTCAAGACGCCCGGATCAGGTTCGATTGCCAAATATCAGCATGACCAGACCACCAATGCCTGCGGCGATGCCGAAAACAAAGTACCAGGTGGTAGAGTCGGTGAATCGGCCTGTGAATGTTTCATAAACCTGCTCGCCGACACTTTGCGATGCGGTGTAGCCGAAATACAGGAGCACAGTGGCAACAACGAGAAGGACGAAGCCCAGAACCAGATTGATATTCATGACAGTCTCCCGGCAAGCCAATGTCTATCCGCATCATGGCAGCCTGCTGCAGCATGATCTGTACGCTTGCGTACGCATCGCGCGCACGCAGGTACGACTGGCTGCATGCCGCTGAATACGAGGGAATCCCGGGGACGTAATGAATCGTTATTAACGACGAGTCAGGTTATAGCTGTCCACCGGAGTCACCCCGGTCCTGCGCAAGTCCGTCAAACCGTGGGGGTCCAGGTAAGTCCTGCGCAGATCCGTCAGGTCATGGG
>SLLK01000299.1 GCA_007134115.1 Gammaproteobacteria bacterium
AAAAAAGCGGGCCTTGCGGCCCGCTTTTTTTTGTACTTTCTACAAGCGTGATGTTTGAATTATGGCTTGAAAAGGGTTCGGCGCGTGTGACACAGCAACGGCGTGCACCACACTTTCCCGCGCCTTAATACCTAATCCTTAAAACTCCCCTAAACAATAAACCGGCTGATCAGTTCCTTCATGATCTCATTGGTGCCGCCGTAAATACGATTGACCCGGCTGTCCACAAAGGCGCGGGCAATCGGGTACTCGAGCATGTAGCCGGCGCCGCCGTGGAGCTGTACCCCCTCGTCGATGACCCGGCACTGCAGGTCGGTGAGCCAGTACTTGGTCATGGCCGCGGTGGGCACATCGAGCTCACCCTTGAGATGCGCCTCGATACAGCGGTCCAGGAAAATGCGTCCGATGGTGACCTCGGTATGCATCTCCGCCAGCTTGAAGCGGGTGTTCTGGAACGACGAGACGGTGCGCCCGAAGGCCTTGCGCTGCTTGGTATATTCGATGGTGGTCTGCAATGCGCGCTCGGCCGAAGCAATGGCGCCCACCCCGATCATGAGCCGCTCCTGCACCAGTTCGTTCATCAGGTAACCGAAGCCGGCGCCCTCCTCGCCCAGCAGGTTTTCCCTGGGCACGCGGCAATCCTGGAAGAACAGCTCCGAGGTGTCCTGGGCTTTCATGCCCACTTTCTTGAGCTTGCGGCCTTTTTCGAAACCATCGGTTCCGGCTTCCACCACCAGCAGGCTGATACCGCGCGCGCCCTCTTCCGGGTTGGTCTTGCACACCACGATGACCAGATCACACATGTAGCCGTTGGTGATATAGGTTTTCTGGCCGTTCAACACATAGTGATCGCCGTCGAGACGAGCGCGGGTCTGCACCCCCTGCAGGTCCGAACCGGTGCCTGGCTCAGTCATGGCAATGGCGCCGATCAACTCGCCGCGAGCCATCGCCGGCAACCAGCGCTGATGCTGCTCCTTGTTGCCGTATTTAAGGATGTACGGCGCCACAATATCGTTGTGCAAGCCAAAGCCGGGGCCGGAGGTACCCGCCCGCACCTGTTCCTCTGCCTGCACCACGGTAAACAGAAAGTCCGCGTCGGCGCCGCCGAACGCCTCCGGCATACTCGGGCACAGCAGGCCGGCCGCGCCCGCCTTGTGCCAGACTTCGCGCGACACCTGGCCGTCCTCTTCCCACTGCTCGTGATGGGGGATGACCTCTTTTTCGTAGAACTTGCGCACGGTGTCCCGGAACATTTCGTGCTCTTCGCTGAAGAGCGTACGTGGGATGGACATCACTTAATCTCCTGGCTCATGGGGTTTTTTCACAGCGGGAAAAGCGCCGCGCACTGCTCCGGCTGTGAAAACGCCCGGCCACCCGCAATCGTGTCTGGAGAAAACGCTACGAGCCTTTACGGACACTGCTTCAGGCCAACCTATCAAGCGCTTGAATGTGTCATGTTAACATCCATGACGCAAGTCCCGCAGGCGGCTTTGGACCGCCCTGCTACAATCGCCCGCCAGTGCCAGCCGCGCTGCGGACCGCCCACGCGCCCAAAGAGGACATTCATGCCAGCCCACACCCAGCCATCCGGCACCCCCTGGACGCGCAATCTGGGTCTTTCCCTGGTTTGCCGCACAGCCCGAGAGGCCACCATCGAATTACCCGCCCGCGAGCAGAACATCAATCTGGCGGGCCGTCTGCATGGCGGGGTCATCGCCACCGCGTTGCTGGAGGCCGGTCGCGCCCTGATCGGCGGCACCGAGCCCGGCGCGCGCCTGCCTGATCCGCTGGATTTCCGAATCTTCTATCTGCGCGGCGGCGCCAACGAAGTGCACACTGCCCGGGCCAGCCTGCTCCACGCCGGACGATCCTACGCCTTCATCGAAGCCACTTTGCATGCGGCCGACCCGGAGCGCCCGCTGGCGCGCGCTACCTATTGCCTGCGCATGCCCGGTCAATCCACTGAGCCGCCACGCTGTTTTAGCGATGAAGCCGCGGCCGAACTGCCCGCCGTCGACGATCATCCGGTCGCCGCCGCGCTCAATCGTCGTTACGCGGAGCAGGGCCGGGGCGCGCGCGTGATTGCCCTGAGCGACGGCCAGACCCGCGTGGAACAGACGCTGGCGCCTGCGGTGCTGGATGCTGGAGCCACTCTGGCCCCCGGCTACTTGCTGTTGTTGATCGACAGCGTCGGCAGCATGGTGTCGTATACAGACGCCGGCAAGATTGCCGTGGCCGCCACACTGGGGCTTGATGCCGCCTTCCACGCACCAGTGATCGACGAACCGGTGATCGCCACAGGCCGTCGGCTGACTCGCCAGAACGATGTCTTCCACAATCGGGTGGTGCTTCACGGGCAGGACAGTGGCTTGCGCCTGGCCACCGCTACGGTGACATATCTGTTGCGCGAGAAAACGGCTTCGGAGACGACGTGACGGCCGCCGAATCCCCCCTGCTTCGCCCTGCCTTCGCGTTGGCCATGCTGGCCAATGTGTGCTGGTTCATGGCCTTTGCCACGTTCTTCCTGTTACCCAAATTCCTGATCACGGAGCTGGATGCGAGCGAAGCCCAGGTTGGCTGGGTGATGGCCTCTTTCGGCATTTTCTCCATTGCCGCCCTGCCCTTTGTGGGCGGCCTGACCGATCGCTTCGGCCGCCGCCCCTTCCTGTTCATCGGTGCTCTGGTGATGGCGGCCAGCGCCGTGCTTTACACCACCGTGGAGACCATCGGCGTGGCCGCTTACGGGCTGCGCATGCTCCAGGGGCTGGCCTTTGCCTGCTGGTTCGTCAGCTCGTCCACCATAGTGGTCGACCTGGTGCCCTCGTCGCGCCGCGGCGCCGCACTGGGTCTGTTCGGTATTTCCACCCTGTCCACCCACGGCCTGGCGCCCAGCCTTGCCGAATGGCTGGCCATTCAGCATGGTTTTGACGTGGTCTTCCTGACCGCGACCGGTTTTGCACTGCTGGCGGCCATGCTGGCACTGTGGCTCCCCGGCGGTCGCCATCGCCGCCAGGGGGGTGCCCCCTCACGTTCCAACCGGGCTCTGCTCAGTCGGCCGGGCGTGGGCCTGATCGTACTGGCTTCCTTTCTGTGCGGCTGCGGCTTTGGCACCGCGCTGGTGTTCTCCCAGCCCATGGCGCTGCAGCGCGGGCTGCCCATGGTGGCGGCCTTTCTGGTCGCCTATGCGCTGACCTCCATTGTGGTGCGCATCTTCTTCGCACGCCTGACCGACCATCCGTCGCGGCGTCTGGTGGTCATACCGTCGGTGTTCTTCATGGGCGCAGGCATCCTGTGGCTGGCCTTTCTCGATACCATGCCCGAGTTCGTGCTCGCCGGGATGCTGATGGGACTGGGTCATTCACTGACCTACCCCACCATGAACGCCCTGCTCATCAACCGCCTGCGCCAGTCCGAGCATGGCCGCGGGATGTCCCTGTTCGTGGGTGGTTTCAATGCCGGCATGATCGTCGCACAGACACTGTTGGGCTGGCTCACCCAGTATTTCAGCCTGGCCGCGGTATTCATCATCGCCGCTTTGCTGGTGTGGGGTGCCGCCCCTTCTTTCTATGGCGCCACCATGGCCCCGGCCGGCGCCGTCAGCCGGCGACTGCGCGCGCGGCGCGCCCGCTGACGCCGACGCGTCGATGGCGGCGTACCGATATTGTTTTGAATGTGCGACGATGCGTGCATTACAGCGCAACAAGGGAGTAGCCCGGTGACTGCCAAAGAACTCATACAACTGATGCCCCGTGCCTTTCGCCCCGATGCCGCGGGCAGTCTGGATGTAGTGATTCAGTACGCTATCTCTGAACCCATGTACAGCGTCATTCGTGACGGTCGCTGCGAGGTGCATGAAGGCCGCCACGACAACCCCAATGTCACCATCATCATGGCCGACGAGGACCTGGTCAGCCTGATGACGGGTGAACTGGACGGCATGAGCGCCTTCATGAGCGGCAAGCTCAAGCTGGACGGGGACATGATGCTTGCCCAGCGCCTCGGCAGCCTGTTCGACCCCAGCCAGCTCGACACCCAGTGACGGCCACGGCTGCGCCCTGAACCGATGATCGGCATTTGCGCCGCCAGCCGGGACCACCTTGAGCGCGCCCGGCAATTATCGGAAGCGCTGCATCTACCGTTGCTGGAGCCCGCGCCGAACGACCACGAACTGGCCTTGCTGGTGGACGACGAGGGTCTGGCCCTGTGGGCGCCGGGGCGACGTGAACACCCGGTACGCTGCGATTTCACCAGCGGCAAAATGACCTATCGGCGACGTCAGGGCGGCGGACGCCAGCAGGCACTGGCCCGTGCGGCCGGCCTGCACCAGGGTGGCCATCCGGTGATTGTGGATGCCACCGGCGGCCTGGGCCGTGACGCCTTCGTGTTCGCCAGCCTGGGCTGCGAGGTGATTATCCTTGAGCGTCACCCGATCATCGCCGCCCTGCTTGAAGACGGCATGCGGCGCGCCCGCGCCGGCGGCGGCGAAACCGCCCGGGTGATCGACCGGCTCCAGCTGCACCACACAGACGCCGACCACTGGCTGGCGCAACGCCAACCGCTGACTGCCGATATCATTTATCTGGACCCCATGTACCCGGAACGACGCAAGCGCGCACTGGGCGGGCTGGAAATGCGCTACCTGCGGACCCTGGCCGGCGACGACGCCGATGCCGGCCATCTCCTCGCCCGCGCGCTGCAATGTGACGTCCGCCGTGTGGTGGTCAAGCGCCCGCGGCTGGCGCCGCAACTCGGCGGGCCTGCGCCCGGGCACGTGGTCAAGGCGTCATCGACCCGTTACGATGTGTACTTTCCCCAAACCCTGCAGGCGCAGCCGCCGGATCTCACACAGGAGCGTGCCGATGCCGACGGAGCATGAAATGCTGGGCGCACTGCGTGACCGTGTGCGGGCATTACAATCCCCGGACGATTACGAGTGACGTCTCGCACCGCGTCGCAATTGCGAAATGCCGACGACCACGGCACAATACGCGGCATAATAAAAACTTTGGCATAACAAAATATTATTCCCTTTTAAATCCCGGGAACAATGGCCGGCCCAGGCGGGCTCGCGCTCGTTTCCCGATTCTGCGGAGAGGACTGATGAGTAAATCGGGAGTGCTCAAGCGCTCGACTATTCTGATCCACGGCTCGATCGGCATGCCGCTCGCGGTCATTGGTTACCCGCTGGCGATCTACCTGCCCCCGTTCTACGCCAGCGAAATCGGCCTGCCCCTGATCATGATCGGGCTGATGATTTTCCTGGCCCGTGCTACCGACGTCATCACCGATCCGCTGATCGGTTCCATCAGTGATCGCTGGGAAACGCGCCTTGGTCGACGCAAGATCTGGTTGTTGATGGGGCTGCCCCTGATGCTGCTGGGCATCGTCAAGGTGTTCATGCCCGAACCACCGGTCGACGTGTGGTATCTGCTGCTGTGGACCGCAGTGATGTACCTCGGCTGGACCATGATTACCCTGCCCTACGGCGCCTGGGGCGCGGAGCTGTCGCCCGTGTACCATCAGCGCAGCCGCGTCACCGCCGCGCGCGAGGCCTATATCCTGGTGGGCCTGTTCCTCGCTGCCGTGGTACCCGCCGTCGTGCAGCACCTGGGCCGTCGCTTCGAAGCCGGCGACACCGAAGGCCGGCTGATGGACTTCGCCATCTGGCTGATCGGCACCGACGGCGAACTGGGCACCGGTAATGGCCCCATTCTGGCCGCCATGGCCTGGCTGATGATCGTGCTGCTGCCGCTCACCGTGTTCCTTGTTACCTGGCGGGTCGCGGAACCGAAAAACGTCACGCGCGAACAGGTGCCATGGAAAAAGGGACTGCGTACCCTCAAGAACAATGGCCCCCTGAAGCGGGTGTTGCTGGTGCTGCTCATCGTGATTATCGGTGAATCGTTCCGCAACTCCCTGTCATTCTTCTTCATGCAACACGTGGTGCAGGTGCAGGACTACATCGGCCTGCTCTACCTCATGTATTTCGGCCTGGGTATTCTGGCCATTCCCTTCTGGCTGATACTGGGCCGCAATATCGGCAAGCACCGGGCATTTTGCGTGGCCATGATCGTGGCCAGCGCCGGCAGCCTGGGCATGATCTTCCTCGGCCCCGGCGATATCGTGCCGTTTACCATCATGTTCGCTATCAAGGGCATCTGTTTCGGCGCCTTCCAGTTCCTGCCGCTGGCCATGCTCGCTGACATTGTCGACGTGGATACCGCGCGCAGCGGCGAACAGCGCACCGGGCTGGTATTTGCCCTGTCCGGCATGACCCAGAAACTGGCCATGGCCGTGGGTGTGGGCCTGTCGCTGGCGCTGCTGGAACTGGCACGCTTCGAGGCGGCCGGGCCCAATGAGGCACCGCAGATCATGGCCCTCAAGGTCTACTACGTCATCGCGCCCATTCTCTTCTACATGGCCGCGTACTGGCTGGCCTGGAAATACCCGCTGACCGAAGCGCGTCAGCGACGCCTGCGTTCATTGATCGACCGGCGTAATCTGGCTCGCGGTCGGCCAATCACTGATAGCGTCTAATGGCCGCTCATTACGCCATTGTCGGGGCGGGCGCGGTAGGCGGCGTGATTGCTGCCCACCTGCTCGCCGCCGGCGAGCAGGTGACTTTGGTGGTTCGCAGTCAGCGCCTGGCCGAATATACCGCCCTGGAGCAGCTGCGACTGGCGCACAGTCACGGCGAAGCGGAGGGCAGCTGGCCACGCCCGGCGATCAGCGACAAAGTGCCGGCTGACGCCACCGTGGTCATGCTGGCGGTCAAACACGCGGCCCTGAACACGGTATTGGAGGCCCTCAACGGCAGGCTGCCGGCCGGTGCCACGCTGCTCACCTGTCTGAACGGCATCGGTGTCGCAGAGCAGGTGGCCGAGCGTTTTCCCGGGCACGAGGTGCGACATCTGACCATCATGTACAACGCCGCCGTGATCGCCCCGCTACACTATCGCATCACCACGCGGCCGGGCGTGTTGCTGGATGGCCCGCGTGACGGGCTGTTTGCAGCGCTGTCACAAACCGGCCTCGAGGTGGCTCCGGGCAATCGGGCGTTGACGCACGGCAAGCTGCTGATCAACCTGAACAATGCCCTGTGCGCCCTGACTCGCCGCAGTTTCAGGGACATGCTGATCGAACGCGATATGCGGGCCATGTTCATTGCCCTGGTGGAGGAAGCCACCGCCGCCATGGATGCCGCCGAGATACCTTGGCAACTGCCCATGCCGCTGCCGTTTAACCTGTATCGGCTGCTGGTGCTCTACGGTGGCCCGTTGCCGTGGTGGATCGCCCGCCGCGTCAACGGCCTGACCGGCCAGGCCTACCCTTCCATGGTCGCCGACCTGGACGCGGGACGCCCCACGGAAATCAACGAACTCAACGGGGTGATCTCGCGCCTGGGCGCGCAGGCCGGTGTACCGGTACCGCTCAATGATGAGATAGTCAAACTGGTCAAGGCCCTCGAACAGGGCAAGGGCGACTATTTCACGCCGGCTGAGCTGCGCCGGCATCTGCTGTCGGAGTCCTGAGGCTCCGGGGAGTGTGCCACATGGGGCTGTACGCAGACCGGATATTCCCCGCCTTGCTGGATCTGGCCACCCGGGGTGTCTATCGTGACCGCGAGGCCCTGATGGCCCGGGCGCGCGGCCGCATCCTTGAAATCGGGCTGGGCAGCGGCATCAATTTGCCGCTGTACACAGCGCAAGCGCACGAGGTGATCGGGCTGGAGCCGTCCCGGGCCATGCTTGAACGGGCCCGCCGGCTGCTCGCAGACCAGCCGGCAAAGCCTGACGTCAGCCTGGTGCAGGGATCGGCCGAGGAGCTGCCCTTTGCTGATAACAGCTTCGATACGGTGGTCGCCTTCCTGGTGTTCTGCACCATACCTGATGCGCGGCGCGCGGCTCTGGAAATGCACCGTGTGTTGCGCGCCGGTGGCGAAGTGCTCTTTTTTGAGCACATTCGGGCGCCGGATGCCGGTGTGCAACGCTGGCAGGACCGCCTGGACCCGCTATGGACAAAAATGGCATGCGGCTGTCATATCAACCGCGAAACACCGCAGCTGTTTCGTGATGCCGGACTCAACTACCGGGAATACGAAACCTGGTACCACCCCAAAATGGGTGCACGTATCTCGTCGCGGGTCATGCGCGGCGTGGCGCAGAAGTCGCCAGCTTGACTCCGGACATAGAAT
>SLLK01000020.1 GCA_007134115.1 Gammaproteobacteria bacterium
CGCACATGCTCCACAGCACGTCCTGCATCCCATCTTCGCTTCCAGATCAGGTACGCGGCCACGATGCTAGGTGAACGCGATTTCCCTTGATCACAGTGCACAAGCACACCCTGTCCTGGCTCGACGACAAGGGCAAGGTGCGCTTCGACTACCGGCCGGTCCATATGTATACACTGACTGACGAGGTGGAAGTCGTGCCCCCCAAGGCGCGCGTATATTAAGGCGCCCCCCAAGGCGCGCGTATCAAGGCGCCCCCCGGGGCGCGCGTATCAAGGCGCCGCCGAAGGCGAGCGCTTGCACGGTCACAATCAGACAGCAGCGCCCTTGTCGTTCTTTATCCCGGCGACTCGGGCACAGGGCATCAGCAGGAGTGAGATCATGGCGCAGTTCCGACTCCCCAAAAACTCGCGTATTCACAAGGGCAGGGACTTCCCCGCACCGGAAGGAGCGACCCGTGTGCGGCGCTTCCGCGTGTATCGCTACGAGCCGGACAACGCGGGCAATCCCACCGTGGATACCTATCACATCGATCTGGATGACTGCGGCCCGATGGTGCTCGACGCGCTGATCAAGATCAAGAACGAGATTGATCCCACATTGACGTTCCGGCGCTCCTGCCGCGAGGGCATTTGCGGTTCCTGCGCCATGAACATTGATGGCGGCAATACGCTTGCCTGTACCCAGGCCATTGCCGATATCAAGGGCGATGTGAAGATTTATCCCCTGCCGCACATGCCCGTGGTCAAGGATCTGGTGCCCGACCTGGATCGCTTCTACGCCCAGTATGCGGCCATCGAGCCGTGGATGAAGACGCGCTCGGCCACGCCGCCGGATCGTGAACGATTGCAGTCCCCGGCCGAGCGTGCACAGCTTGACGGGCTCTACGAGTGCATCCTTTGCGCCTGTTGTTCCACCGCTTGCCCGAGTTACTGGTGGAATGGCGATCGTTACCTGGGCCCCGCCGCATTGTTGCAGGCCTACCGATGGCTTGCCGACAGCCGTGACGAGGCCACCGGCGAACGCCTGGACGCACTGGAAGACCCGTTCAAGCTGTATCGCTGCCATACCATCATGAACTGCACCAACACCTGTCCCAAGGGTCTGAATCCGGCGCAGGCCATTGGCGAGATCAAGAAGATGATGGTGGCCCGGCGCTGATGCCCGAGGACCTGCGTCGCGTACGCTGGCTGTGCCGGCGAGGCATGAAAGAGCTGGATGTGATGCTGGCCGCCTTTCTTGCCGACGGCTACGCGGCGCTCAGCATGGATGAGCAGGCATGTTTTGGCGCGCTGCTGCACTGGCAGGACCCGGAACTGTTCGCCTTGCTCAGCGGACAGCAGGAAGCCCCCGATGATGAATGCGCCAGGGTTGTACGGAAGATTCGAGACAGCGCGCGCCTTTCAGGTTGACCCGTCCCTGCGTTTGCGGTTGTGGTTGCCGGGTGTACATGTACTCGGTATTTGCCTTCTGTTGATCCTGTTGCCTGGATTGTGGCTGGTAGCCGCCGCTCCTTTGCTGGCGTGGTCGGGGGTGGGTGCCTGGCAACGTCACGAAGGGCGCCTGGCCATTCGTCGTCTGGTGCGCGGCGGCGATGGTGAGTGGCATCTGCAACTGGCCAGCGGTGGCTGGCAGCGTGGGCACCTGTGCCAGGGCAGTCTGGTGCTTCCCGCCCTGACGGTGCTGAATTTTCGTGCCGATCGCTGGCGTGGCAGCGTCGTGATTCTCGGGGACAACATGTCGCCTGCCGCGCGCAGGCGCCTGCGGGTGATCATGCGGTACGCCGGGAGCGAGGAGGTTGCACCATGAATGAAATGACATCACGTATGATCCGGCTGGGGTTTTTCGGCAGCGTGGGCTGGCTGATACTGGCCGGGTTGAGCCTGGTGCTGCTGGTGGAGTCCGGGGCGCTGCCGGAGGCGCCGGAACCTACCGCCTGGACCTGGGCCAGCCTGGGGCTGCTGGCCATTGCCGTGCTGGTGTTGTATCCGCTGATTATCTATGCCGCGCCACCGGTAACCCGCATACCGTGGTTGTGTCTGGTGATCAGTATGGTGCTGGTCGAAGGCGCGCGTATTTTCTTCCCCGACCTGTTTACGGCCAGGGTGGCTGTTCACATCGCCGGTCTTGGCTTCGGGCTGTTCGCCACCTGGCGCTTTCGCCAGTTGTCAGCACATCTCTGAGGTATTCGCGGGGTACGGGTCATCCGCAGACGTAAAAAAACCCCCGCCGGCCGGCGGGGGTTTTTTGTGCGATACATACTGTCTAGAAGCTGTAACGTACGCCCAGCGCCCAGGTCTGGAAGTCGCGATTGAGGTTGGCCTCACCCACAATGCCCAGGCCCTGTCCGACATCATAGATGCCCTGGTAGGACAGCGTGTATTCACTGCGCAGGTCTTCGAAGCCGTCGTCGTGGCCGTCTTCGTGAACCCAGTCCATGCGCACCGCCAGCTCGAGATTCTCGATCGGCGACTGGCCGCGGAAACCGACACTGGCGCCGGGCACCACATCGTCTTCATCACCGTCGAAGTATTCGGTGTACACAACCTTGGCGACGGCAAACAGATCCACGCCGCGGCTTACGGTGGCGTTATAGCCCAGGCCGAGCGAGGCGCGTTCGAAATCAGTGCTGCTGTCGTTGAAGCCGTATTCGCGGTAATCCGCGGCAACGAACATGTTGGGCGCCAGCGCGACCGAGGCCGCCAGATCAATGCCGTGGCCGGCTCGGCGTGTGGTGTTGGTGGCTGCGGTAATGTTGTCCTGACCGGTGGTCTGATAGCCGGCCTGGATGTAGTTATAGCTAACGTCGCTCGCGAATACCGAGGATACCGGCATGGCGAGTGCCGCCAGACAGGCGATGTGGCGTGCTTTCATAAGAAGGTTCTCCCTCGATCAGTGTTTTTTATTCAGTATGAATACAGGGTCCGGGACGGACCCCGTTGAACCCCGCTTGAGGTTACCATTTTTAATGGCCGTGCAAAAGACTGTCAATGAGCGCGTTGTGCAGGGCTTCGGGCCGGCTTTGCGACGGTGGCCACTGGACCGTGTTCGTCACTGTCCGGCCAGCGCACCGGCTGGCCTGCACCGGCGAATGCCTGCGGGACCAGTACGGTGTTGTGCAGCGGGCCGTCGGTCAGCGGGTCGGGGTAGTCCAGGCTGTAATGCAGGCCGCGGCTTTCCCGCCGGCGCATGGCGCTGTGGATAATCAACTCGGCGACGGTCACCAGGTTGCGCAATTCCAGCAGATCATGGGTGATGCGGAAGTTGCCGTAGTATTCCTCGATTTCCGAACGCAGCAGGGCGGCGCGATGGTGGGCGCGTTGCAGCCGTTTGGTGGTGCGTACGATTCCTACGTAATCCCACATGAAGCGGCGCAGTTCCAGCCAGTTGTGGGTCACCACGATTTCCTCGTCGGAATCGCTGACCCGGCTTTCATCCCACGGTGCAATGTCGCATGTCGGCGCGGATAACGGCGACCGGTGGATGTCGGCGCCGGCCTCGGTGGCAAAGACCAGGCATTCAAGCAGGCTGTTGCTGGCCATGCGGTTGGCCCCGTGCAACCCGGTAAAGGCTGTCTCGCCGACGGCATACAGGCCGGGCAGGTCGGTGCGCCCACGGCGGTCGGTCATCACGCCGCCGCAGGTGTAGTGGGCGGCGGGAACCACGGGCAGCGGCTCGCGGGTCATGTCATGGCCCAGTTCCAGACAGCGCGCGTGGATGGTGGGGAAATGGCGCTCAATGAACGCTGCCGGCTTGTGGCTGATGTCCAGGTACACGCAATCGATACCCAGCCGTTTCATTTCATGGTCAATGGCGCGCGCCACAATATCCCGGGGCGCCAGCTCCGCGCGTTTGTCGAAGGCAGGCATGAAACGGCTGCCGTCCGGCAGCAGCAGTTTGCCCCCTTCGCCGCGGATGGCCTCGCTGAGCAGGAACGAGCGGGCGGCGTTGGAAGGGGCCTGGCCGGGCACGTAGAGGCAGGTTGGGTGAAACTGCATGAATTCCATGTTGGCCACCCGGCAGCCCGCACGCCAGGCCATGGCGATGCCGTCGCCGGTGGCGCTGTCGGGGTTGCTGGTGTACAGGTAGACCTTGCTGGCGCCGCCGGTGGCCAGCACGGTATGCCGCGCGCGCACCGGCCGCACCCGCTGCCCGCGGCGATCCAGCAGGTAGGCGCCCACGCAGCGCCGCCGGTTGTCGGCGGCGGCGTCGCTGATCAGGTCGATGGCAACGTGGTGTTCGAGGATGTCGACATTGGGATGTCGGCGCACCAGCTCTTCCAGGGTGTTCTCTATGGCCTGGCCGGTGCGGTCGTCGGCATGGATCACGCGTCGGTGGCTGTGGCCGCCCTCGCGCGTCAGATGATAGGCGCGGTCCGGATCGTCGCCGTCGACCCGGGTGAACGGCACGCCCTGCTCGATCAGCCAGTGAATGGCTTCCGGGCCACGTTCGATGGTGTGCCGTACGATGTCCGGGTCGCACAGACCGGCCCCTGCATCAATGGTGTCGGCCGCATGCGAGGCCAGTGAATCGCCGCGATCGAGTACCGCGGAGACGCCGCCCTGGGCGTACAGGGTGCTCCCTTCGGCGAGGCATTCCTTGGATACCACGGCCACGCGCCAGCGGTCGGCGACGCGCAGGGTGAGGGTCAGCCCGGCGGCCCCGCTGCCGATGACCAGCACGTCGACGTCATACAGGGCATTGTCTTGCATGGATGTCATTGCCTGTGGACTGGTAGTATCCGGCTCGGGGTCGGGGGATTTCAGGTTACTATAGGGCCTTGCCCGTCATGGCGCCCACTATATCCCGGGAGCCCGGGATTGGCGAACTTCACCGCGGCGTTCTTGTCTAGACACACAAGCAACGCGCGGGCACACGGAGAATATGCCCGCATGGGCCAACAGACAGTGGACCAGGAACTGGTAAGTCGTGTGCAGCGGGGCGACAAGGCCGCCTTTGACCTGCTGGTGCGCAAATACCAGCACAAGGTGATCAAGCTGGTCACCCGCTATGTATACGACCCCAGCGATGCCCTGGATGTGGCGCAGGAAGCGTTCATCAAGGCTTATCGGGCGTTGCCGGCGTTTCGTGGTGACAGCGCGTTCTATACGTGGCTGTACCGCATCGCGATCAATACAGCCAAGAATCATGCTGTGTCGCGGCGCCGGCAACCGTTTATCAACGAATCGGACATGGGCGACACTGACAATTACGACCTCAGCGGGCGTATGCCCGATGGTGATACGCCGGAAGGTCTGGCGCTTACCGGTGAAATCCGGGACCGCATACTGGCGGCGATTGAAGCCTTGCCGGAAGACTTGCGTACGGCCATTTTGCTGCGTGAACTGGAGGGGTTGAGCTATGAGCAGATTGCCCAGTCCATGGATTGTCCGGTAGGTACAGTCAGGTCGCGCCTGTTCAGGGCGCGTGAAGCAATCGACCAGCAGTTGGCGGAGTTGCTTGAATAGGCAGGGGGGCTGCCTTGAACAGACGCCGTGTGTGGCGTTGCCAGTAACCCGTAAACAGGGGTGGGGAAAGTATGAACGTGGAACTCGATCAACAGATATCGGACAGCGTTGACGATGAGGTAGACAGTTCCCGGGTGAAATTCCTGCTGAGCCGTCTGACGGCGGATCGCTATCTGCAGCGACGATGGGAGCGTTACCATCTGGCGGGCGAGGTCATCAGAGGTGGCTTCCCCGGCTTTTACGCACCGGATTTTACCGAACAGGTGATGGCCCGGGTGGAGCAGGAACCGGCGCTCGGCGGTGTGCGTCGGGGTGTGCGGATGACCCGCCGCTGGACCGGCGCCGCAGTGGCGGCCTCGTTCATGCTGGTTGCCGTGGCCGGCGTCTGGCAATGGCTTGATCAGGAATCGACCGTAGCGCCGGCATCGCTGGTTCAGGCGGACGCCGCCGGCCCCGATGGCGCGCTTGCGGACGCCGACCATGACCGCCAGCGCCGCGTCGATGCCTATGTGCGCGGTCATGAGGAATTCACTGCAGTCTACGGCCGGCAGGGCGTGGTGCCATATACCCGTCTGTCAGCGGGGGATCGGCGTTGATGCGCTGGCCCTTGCCGGCACTGGGCACGGCCCTTGCCCTCGCTCTGGCGCCGATCACCGGAGTCAGTGGCGAGCGCGATGCGGCGGCGCATCAGTTGCTGATGGATATGAGTGAGGCCTCCTCGAAGCTCAATTACACTGGTGAATTCCTGCTGCGTGACGGCGATACGCTGGATACGTTCAAGGTGGTGCACAGCGTGAGTGACCAGGGGGTGCATGAGAAAGTCGTCTCTCTCGGCGGCACCCACCGTGAATTCCACCGTCATGACGACAGGGTGACCTGCCTGTTGCCAGAGCATGGCCTGCGCCTGGAAGGCCTGTCACGGGCCCGCAGCCCGTTGCCGGGGCCGCTGCCGGGTACCGCCGCGGAACTGGAACAGCTGGAACGCAGCTATGATCTGCGGGTGCTTGATGTGGGCCGGGTTGCAGGACGTGAATGCCGCGTGGTGGGTATTACGCCACGCGACGAACTGCGCTATGGCAAGGAACTGTGCGTGGACAGGCAGACCGGTCTGCTGCTTTCGTCACGCAAGTTTGAGGGCAGCGGTGATCAGCGCCGCGAATTGATGAGCGCGCAGTTTGTGCATGTGAGTTTTCACGACAGCATTGATCCGGGCAAGCTTGAGCCCGAAGTGAATACAGGAGATCTGCGCGAATACCGTCATCCGGTGCCGGATGAAAGCACCCTGGACGATGAATCCGCAGGAGATTACTGGAAAGTCGATCCGGCGCCGGCCGGCTTCGAACTGGTCAGTCGCCGCGTGCTGGAGCCCGACGACAAGAGCCAGGCCCATGAATATCTGGTCTACTCCGACGGCCTGGTGTCGGTGTCGCTGTTCGTGGAGAAAATGAAGGACGCAGACAAGGCCATGCGCGGTCGTTCGCGCCACCACGCGGTCAATGTCTACAGCGATGTGCACGGCGAGCACCAGGTCACAGCCGTGGGTGAAGTCCCTGTGATTACCCTGTCGCGGTTTGTAGAGGCCGCGCGCAGCGTCCGGAGCGGGTCGGATGATTGAAGAACATGCCCGCGTGCAGCAGCGCCTTGGCGACGGCAGGGTGCGTGTGCTGGCGGCCAGGCGCGCCACATGCGGACAATGTTCGGTCGAGCAGGGTTGTGGCCGGGCCAGTCTGGCGCGGCTGTTCAGTGGCAGCGTGGCTATGGATCTGGAGGATACACTCGGCCTGCAGCCGGGCGAGCAGGTGGTGATCGGTTTGCCCGAGCAGGCTCTGCTCAAGGCGTCCATGGCGATTTACGGCGTCCCGCTGGCGGCCATGCTGGCCCTGGCCCTGATCGCGGACGCGCTGTTTGCGGGTGAGGCTATGGTGATGGCCGCCGCCATTGCAGGATTGGCGGCAGGGGTTCTGTGGGCGCGCGGCTATGGCCGCCGGGTGGCTGCCGACGCCCTTTTTCAGCCGGTCATGGTGCGCCGCGCAAGCTCGCAGGAAAGGCGGCTGCATCCCTTGCCGGAGCTGCCCGTATGACCCTGTCCACTCGCACCCGGGCGCTGGTTGCCGGTTGTCTCGGCGCGGTGCTGATGTCGGCGTTGCTGGTGAGCTGGTGGAGTGCCGCCCAGGCCCGTTCCGGTCTGCCCGAATTCATCGGACTGGTGGAGAAGCACAGCCCGGTGGTGGTCAATGTGAGCACCAGTCAGCGTCCCGACGTGGGTCTGGCTGAAGGCGAGGGCGGTGTGGAGCCGGAGCTGTGGGAATATCTCTTCGGCGATGGGAGCGAATTCCTGCCGCCGCCAGGGGACGACTCCCGTTCCCTGGGCTCCGGGTTTATCATCGATGCCAACGGTATGATCGTCACCAACTATCATGTGGTGCGCGATGCCGACGAGATCGTGGTCAAACTCAGCGACCGTCGCCAGTTACCGGCGACCCTGATTGGCTACGATGAGCGCTCCGATCTGGCGCTATTGAGTATAGAGGCGAGCAACCTCCCTGTGGCGGTGATTGGCGATCCGCGTGAACTGCGGGTCGGCGAATGGGTGCTGGCGATCGGTTCGCCCTTCGGTTTTGAGCATTCGGTGACCGCCGGTATTGTCAGCGCCAAGTCGCGCAGCCTGCGCAGTGAGCAATACGTGCCCTTTATCCAGACCGATGTCGCGATTAACCCGGGTAA